>JAKAOD010000469.1 GCA_021823365.1 Actinomycetes bacterium
GGCCGGCCGGCTGCCGGCCGGGCGGCGGGTGCCCGGAAGGCAGGTTCCCGCAGCGCCGTCAGAGCCGCTTGGCGAGGGGGAGCTTCGCCGGGCAGCCGAGGTGCTGCAGGCGGGGGGCGTCGTCGCGGTGCCGACCGACACCGTCTACGGGCTCGCGGCCGACGCCCGCAGCGAGTCGGCGACTCAGGCCATCTTCGCCCTGAAGGGCCGCCCGCTCGCGCTCGAGCTCCCCGTGCTCGTCGCGACCGCAACCGACGCCCTGGCCCTCGCCGCCGCGGCGGCGCGGGCCCGCCTCGGGCTGCTCGCGGCGGCGTTCTGGCCCGGCGCGCTCACCGTCGTCGTCGACCGGTGCCCGGGCGCCGAGCTCCACCTCGGCGGTGACCCGGCGACGGTCGGGCTTCGCGTGCCCGACCAGGCCGCGGTCCGCGAGCTTGCGGCGATGGTGGGGCCGCTCGCGGTGACGAGCGCCAACCGCCACAGCGAGCGCCCCTGCACGAGCGCCGAGGAGGCCCGCCTGGTCGTCGGCGACGGCACCCTCGTGCTCGACGGCGGGCGCTGCGACGGGCAGCCATCGACGGTCGTGTCGCTCGCGGGTCCCGAGCCTCGACTGCTGCGCGCCGGGCCGGTGCGCCTCGAGGACGTCGCGGGCGTGCTCGCTGGGGCGCCGCCGGGACCTCAGGCCCGGCGCGGCTCCCAGCGGAACCGGCGCGCCGCGACGTAGACGGCGACGGCCGTCCAGATCATCATGTCGAGCACGTCGCGCCAAGCCCACGGCGAGGCGCCGGGGAGCGTGTCGAAGGGCGCGTAGACCGCCACGATGAGGTGCCGCACCGGGAACCACGTCGAGATGCGCGCGAGCGCCGACCCGCGCGTCAGTGGGAACCACAGCCCGGAGAGGAACAGGAGCACGAAGTAGACGATCGAGATGATCGGCCCTGCCGATTCCTGGTTGGGAATGAGCGTCGAGATCGCGACCCCGAGCGCGGTGAAGCAGACGGCGCCGGCGAGCAGCGCGACGGCGAGCGCTCCCCAGTCGCGGGGCAGCACGACGTCGTAGGCGTACCGCCCGATGAGCAGCAGGAGGACGACCTGGGTGAGGGCGACGACGAACGAGCTCAAGAACGTGCCGCCGAGCATCTCGGCCGTGGACAGCGGGCTCAGCCTGAGCCGCTTCAGAAGCCCGGCCTCCCGCCGCAGCACGAGCTGGATGCCGAGCATGTTGAAGCAGGCCGACATCACGCCGTAGGCGGCGAAGCCCGGGACGTAGTACTGCACCATCCGCACGTGGCCGAGGGCGCTGGAGTGGTTCGTCCCCCCGGCGGCCGAGAGCAGGAGGAGGAAGACCACCGAGAACCCGACGGTGAAGACCGCCCCGAACGGGTTGCGCCAGAAGGCGAGCTGCTCGTAGCGGAGGTGGAGCAGCACGTGGCGCAGCGTCGAGCGCCTGCGGCCGATCATCCCCGCCTCGACGCTCACGGGCGCCTGCCCCTGGCGGCGTGGCGAGACGTCGGGCGTGACTCCGGGCGCTTCGGCGAGCCGGCCGGATCCGCACCGTCCTCCGCCTCGGGCTGCGCGGTGAGTCGGAGGTAGACGTCCTCGAGGGTCAGGCGCTCGACGCCCAGGCCGGCGAGCGGGACACCGGCGTCGAGCGCCCAGCCGGTGAGCCGGTTGAGGACCCGCACCTCGTCGGAGGTCACGATCTCGAGGAGCGCCGCGCCGTCTGCGCCTTCGCGTCCGTGCGCGGGGGCGGCGAGGCCGGCGAGCTCGGGCGGCAGCGCCGCCCGTCCGCCCTCGGTCAGGGCGAAGCGGATGCGCGCCTCACCCTCGTCGCGCCCGCCGAGACGGTGCGGGGGGCCCTCGGCGACGATCCGTCCGCGGGCGATGACGGCGACGCGGTCGGCGAGCGCTTCCGCCTCGTCCATGTAGTGGGTCGTGAGGATGACCGTCGTGCCCCCGGTAGAGAGCGAACGGACGAGGTCCCACGCGCCGCGCCTCGACGAGGGGTCGAAGCCCGTGGTCGGCTCGTCGAGGAAGACGAGGTCGGGCCGGCCGATGATCCCCATCCCGACGTCGAGGCGCCGCTGCTGGCCGCCGGAGAGCGTCTTCACGCGAGCGTTCGCCTTCTCGGCGAGCCCGACGAGCTCGACGACCTCGTCGACGGGCCGAGGGCTCGGGTAGTAGCCGGCCGTCCGCTCGAGCACCTCCCGCACCGTCAGCAGCTGCTCGACGGCGAGCTCCTGGAGGACGATCCCGAGCCGCTCGCGAAGGTCGCGCGCGCGGCGCGCCGGGTCGTGGCCGAGGACCTCGACGTGCCCGGAGTCGCGCCTGCGAAACCCCTCGAGGATCTCGATCGTCGTCGTCTTCCCGGCCCCGTTCGGGCCGAGGAGCGCGAAGACCTCGCCCCTTTCGACGCGGAAGGAGACGTCTCGTACGGCCTCGAGGTCGCCGTAGCGCTTGCGGAGCCCCTCCACGACGACCGCGGGCCGACTGTCCGCGGGCTGCGTCGCGGGCTCCATCGCGAGCCGAGCCTATCGAGCGCGGCCGTCTCGGGGCGGCCTCTCGCCATAGACTCGGCGACCGTGCGGATCGCGGCTGCTGCCGACCACGCCGGGTTCGCGTTGAAGGAGCTTCTGGCCCGCCAGCTCGAGGATGCCGGCCACGAGGTTGCAGATCGGAA
>JAKAOD010000470.1 GCA_021823365.1 Actinomycetes bacterium
GAGCAGGTCGCTCGGGAGCTTCGGGCAAGGAGCCTCTACCAGGAGTGTCGCGTAAGTAGAATCACACCCGAGCACGAGGGGTGGCTCTCGTACCGGCGACAGCGCCCGAACAAGGGCCGCGACCTTGCTGCGGTAGGGCTCGAGCTGAGCTTTGACGAGCCCGTGCCTGGACCGCTTATCCTCGGTGCGCTGTCGCACTTCGGTCTCGGTCTCTTCTTGCCGGGCGATGGAAGCTGAAAGCCCGCTGAAGGGCGGCAGCCCACCCCTCGCGGGTGACCTTCCGGAGCTCGTTCCGGCGCGGATGGTCAACGAGGCGGCCTATTGCCCGCGTCTGTTCTACCTCGAGTGGGTACAAGCTCGTTTCGAGGACAACGCGGAGACGGTCGAAGGCCGCTACCGGCACCGTACGGTCGACCGGCCGACTGGCGGTCTTCCCGGGCCGGAGCACGTCTACGAGCTTCGGGCCGCGCGCTCCGTGACGCTTTCCTCTGAGCGGCTCGGCCTCGTCGGCAAGATCGACCTCCTCGAAGGCGACGGTGACGAGGTAGTTCCCGTCGACTATAAGAGGGGGAGCCCTCCCGCGAACGCGGAGCGGTCGTGGGAGCCCGAGCGGATCCAGCTCTGCGTACACGGTCAGATCCTTCTCGACAACGGCTACCGGTGCAGCAAGGGAGCGCTTTGGTTCGCGGGCACTCGGGAACGCGTGGAGGTACCGTTCACCGAGCAGCTCGTGGAGCGGATGCTGGAGATCCTGGACGAACTTCGGAGCATCGCGGCGTCGGACGCGCCTCCTCTTCCCTTGGTGGACAGTCCGAAGTGTCCTCGATGCTCGCTCGTCGGCATCTGCTTGCCCGACGAGCACAATGCGCTGGCAGCACGCAGCGAAGGCCCTCCCCGGCGGCTCCTCCCGACAGCTGATGCAGCGAGGCCACTGTACGTCACAGAGCCCGGCGCACTCGTGAGCAGCCGCGCGGGCAGAATAGAGGTCACGTCCGACGGTCGGCGAATCGCGTCAGTTCGGCCGATCGACGTGTCGCAGATCTGCGTGTTCGGTCGGGTGCAGGTGACGACGAGCGCGCTGCGAGACGCGTTCGCGCGCGAGGTCCCGGTCGTGTACATGAGCAGCGGCGGTTGGCTGAACGGCATCGCGGAGGGCTTGCCGTCGAAGCACGTGCAGCTCCGCATGCGCCAGTGCGCCGTAGCGGGCCAGGGTGGCGGCGATGCGCCGCGCCGCTTCGTCGAGGGCAAGATCCGCAACTCTCGCACGCTCCTTCGCCGGAACGGAAGGCCCGCTCCTGCCGACGTCCTCGACCTTCTGGCGGATGCCGCGGCGTCGGCAGCGACAGCGGTTAGCCCCGCGAGCCTGCTCGGGATAGAAGGAGCCGCGGCGCGATCCTACTTCGGAGCCTTCACGTCGATGGTGCGAAGCGACTCGGGACTCCCGGGGTCACCGTTCACCTTCTCCGGAAGGAACCGGAGGCCGCCGCGCGACGCCGTCAACTGCCTGCTCTCGTTCGTCTACGCGATGCTGGTAAAGGATCTTCTCACGACGTGTATCGGCGTGGGCTTCGACCCGTACATCGGCTTGTATCATCACCCGCGCTTCGGGCGTCCAGCGCTTGCACTCGATCTCGCAGAGGAATTCCGCCCGCTTGTCGGCGACTCGACGGTGATCCAGCTCATGAACAACGGCGAGATTGGCGCGTCCGACTTCGTCGCTCGTGGCGACGGGGTGGCTCTCACCCCCGCAGGCCGAAAGGCGGTCCTCGCGGCGTACGAGCGGAGGCTCGAGGTCGAAGTCACCCATCCTGTCTTCAAGTACAAGGTGACCTACCGCAGAGTGCTCGAGGTACAGGCACGTCTGCTGGCCGCATGGCTGCTTGGCGAGGTGCCCGAGTACGCGCCGTTCGTGACCCGATGACGACCGGACGACGGCGCTACCTTGCCGCGTACGACATCGCGGATCCGAAGAGATTGAGGCGCGTCCACTTGACGGTGCGCTCGTACGGCTACCCCCTCCAGTACTCGTTGTTCGTCTGTGACCTGGAGCGCTCTGAGGTCGCACAGCTGCGGTGGGACCTGGCCGAGGTGATCAACAGCAGGGAGGACCGCGTAGCGCTGATCGACCTCGGCGATGCCCCGAGCTCCGCGCGATTCGAGTTTCTCGGAGTTCGGCCTGAGCTCCCGACGGGCGGTGCAAGAATCGTGTGAGTGCGAGCGCTCCCGTTCGGGCCGCAGCCCCGGGCAGAGCTCGCATCGAGGTCAGACGTCGATTCGAACATTGACAAGCGAACAGATCAAGCCCCGAGGTCGTACATGCGTTCGCCGCTCGCATGGGCCGACAATCTCGCAGCTCCGGGGGCCCAGGTGGTCGGAGCTGTGATCCCGGTCGATGAGGCCGGGCTCCATTGCGGCATGTTGCACCAGTTTGGGAGACCTACATATGTCAAGTGATCCCGGTCGATGAGGCCGGGCTCCATTGCGGCACTACGTCAGTAAGAGCAGAGAGCTCGTACTCGGTTGTGATCCCGGTCGATGAGGCCGGGCTCCATTGCGGCCGACGAGACGATCCGGTAGCCGGTGACTCGGCGGGGTGATCCCGGTCGATGAGGCCGGGCTCCATTGCGGCCTGAGAAGCGGGAGGTCGTTGTACAGCTCTTCGATGGTGATCCCG
>JAKAOD010000471.1 GCA_021823365.1 Actinomycetes bacterium
CGTCCAGCCTCGCCCGCACCAGCTCGAGGGTCGCGTCGCTCGTGCCCGCGGTGCCCGCGGTGGGCTCCGACGCCAGGCGCCACCGCTCGAGGCGCTCGGCGGCCGGCACGAGCTCCGAGTGGTCCCATTCCCAATCGAAGCGGTAGCGGTGGGCGAGGAGGGCGAGCCGTACGACCGCGGGCTCCCACTCCTTCAGGAGGTCGCCCACGAACACGAGGTTGCCGATCGACTTCGACATCTTCTGGCCATCGAGCCCGACGAGGCCGACGTGCAGCCAGTGGCGGACGAACTGGTGCCCCGTCACCGACTCTGACTGCGCGGTCTCGCACTCGTGATGCGGGAACACGAGGTCGCGACCGCCCCCGTGGAGGTCGACGGTGGGCCCGAGCTCGCGCATCGCGAGCGCCGAGCACTCGATGTGCCACCCCGGGCGCCCCGGTCCCCAGCGCGACTCCCACGCCGGCTCGTCGGGAAGCGACGGCTGCCACAGCACGAAGTCGAGGGGATGGCGCTTGGCGGGATCGCCCGGGTTGCCGCCCTGCTCGGAGGCGAGCACGAGCATCTCCTCCTCTGCGAGATGGCTCACCTTGCCGAAGCCCGGGAACGTGGTGACGTCGAAGTACACGCCCCCGCCGGCGCGGTACGCGTGGCCGGTGTCGAGCGCGGCGCCGACCAGGCCGAGGATGTCGGGGATCGCCGAGGTCGCGCGCGGCTCCACGTCCGGGGGAAGGAGGCCGAGCGCCTTCATGTCCGTGTCGAAGCGCGCCATCTCCTCGGCGGCGAGGTCGAGGTAGTGGACGCCGAGCTCACGAGCCTTGCGCAGGATGTCGTCGTCGACGTCGGTCACGTTGCGCACGCAGCGCACGCGGTGCCCCATGTCGATCAGCCGGCGCTTCAGCACGTCGTAGGTCACGTAGACCGCCGCGTGGCCGAGGTGCGCCGCGTCGTAGGGGGTGATGCCGCACGTGTACATCGTCACGAGCTGCCCGGGCCGGAACGGGACCACCGCCTGGCGGGCCGTGTCGTAGAGCTGCACCTCAGATCCCGGCGAGCTTCAGGGTGCTGTGCGCACGGTACCGAATGTTCAACGTGATGCACACCGCGGTGAACGCCTCGACCGCCGCCGCCTGGCTCAGGCTCCCTGCGTCGAGCGGGCGGAGGCCCTCGATGCGCTCCACGAGCGACATGGTCTCGGCGGTCGCCTCCGGATCGTCCGCGCACACGAGCACGTCTGCGATCAGCCCGGAGTCGAGGTCCTGCATCTCGCGGGCGGGAAGGTGGTGGAATGCCGCAGAGACCTTGGTGCGCGGGAGCGCGGACTGCAACGCCGCGGCGACCGACCCCCGGGGGTGGACGAGGGCGAGCATCTCCCGGCCCTCGCGGACGAGCGCGTTCGCCATCGACACGAGGACCTTCCCCTCCAGGCGGTCGGCGAGCTCCGACGCGGTCCGGGCCGCGCCCTCCCAGGGCGTCGCGAGCACGACGAGCGCTGCCTCCGCCGCCTCGCCGTTGCCGACGCCGGCGAGCGCGCCCTCGATGCGGTCCGGCCAGGCCGCGGCGATCTCGCCGACGACCGACGCCGCACGAGCCGGGTCGCGCGAGCCGATGCCCACCGACATGCCGGCGGCGGCGAGCCGGAGCCCGAGCCCCCGGCCTGCCGGCCCCGTCCCCCCGATGATCCCGACGTCCACTCGCCTACCTTCTCAGGGTCTGCCGCACGAGAACTTGCGCTGCCGAGACTACGCAGTCGCGGGCGAGGATCACACGTCCGGCGGCCGGCGTGGTCGTGGCCGGCGGGCGGCCGTCGTCGCACCGACCAGGTGGCCGACCCGACGACCGACGGGCGATAGCCTGCCCGGCCGTGGGCATCCTCGAAGGAAAGCGCATCCTCGTCACCGGCGTGCTGACCGACGACTCGCTCGCGTTCGCCACCGCGCACACCGCGGTCACCGAGGGCGCGGAGGTCGTGCTCTCCGGGTTCGGCCGCGGCCTCTCGCTCACGCGGCGCACGGCGAGGAAGCTCCCCGTGGAGCCCGACGTGCTCGAGATCGACGTGACCGACGCCAGACAGCTCGCCGCCGCCGCCGCCGGCGTCTCGGCGCGATGGGGCCGCCTCGACGGGATCCTCCACGCGATCGGCTTCGCGCCGCCGAACTGCCTCGGCTCGGGGATGTTCGCCGCCGAGTGGGACGACGTCTCGGTGGCGCTGCAGGTGTCCGCCTACTCGTTGAAGGCGCTCGTCGCCGCGTTCCTGCCGCTGCTCGAGGTCTCGGGAGCCGACGGCGGCGCGTCGGTCGTCTCACTCGACTTCGACGCGAGCGTGGCGTGGCCCGCCTACGACTGGATGGGCGTGGCGAAGGCCGCGCTCGAGTCGCTCACCCGGTACCTCGCCAAGGAGCTGGGCCCGAAGCACATCCGCGTCAACCTCGTCGCCGCGGGCCCTGTCCGCACGATGGCGGCGAAGTCCATCCCGGGCTTCTCGGCGTTCGAGGATTCCTGGGCCAAGCGCGCGCCCCTCGGCTGGGACGTGCGCGACGCCACCCCGGTCGCGAAGGCCTGCGTCGCGCTCCTGTCGGACTGGCTGCCGATGACGACCGGCGAGACCCTGCACGCCGACGGCGGCGCGCACGCGGTCGGCGCCTGACGCGCGCCGC
>JAKAOD010000472.1 GCA_021823365.1 Actinomycetes bacterium
TCCGGCGCGAACCGGTAGCTGAGGGACAGGGCCGCCTCGTCGGGCACGACATTGCCGGCGACACCGCCCGAGACGGCGACCGCTTGCAGGCTCTCACGGTACTCGCACCCGTCGATCACCGGGCGGCGCGGCTCGTAGCCGGCGACCAGGCCGAGGACGCCACCGAGGCGGTGGATCGCGTTCAGGCCGACCCATGGCCTGGCGGCGTGGGCACGCAGACCACCCAGGCGTACGCTCACCCGGAGCACGCCCTGGCATCCTGCCTCGACGAGGCCACTGGTCGGCTCGGCGAGCACCGCGGCGTCGCCCGCGAGGAGCTCGGGGCGTACCCGCTCGATCTCCAGGAGACCCGACTCGGTGCGCGCGACCTCTTCCCGGCTGTAGAAGACGTACGTGGTGTCAAGCGCCGCATCTGCGGCGGCACCGGCCAGGTCCATGAGCACCGCGACCCCCCCCTTCATGTCGGTGCTCCCGAGGCCCGAGAGGATGCCGTCCTCGACTCGGGCGCGCTCGTTGGCGGCCGGAGGGACGGTGTCGAGATGGCCGGCGAGCAGCAGCCGGCGTCGTCGCCCGAGGAGGGTGCGGGCGACGACGTTGTCGCCGACCCGGGTCACCTCCAGATGCGCGACGGCCCGCAGCTCCGTCTCGACGAGGTCGGCGATCGCGCGCTCGTTCCGGCTGACCGAGGCGACCTCGACAAGGCGCGCCGCCAGCGACAGCAGGTCGCTCACGTCGAGACGCCGTGGGCGCGCAGGATCTCGTTGATCGCCGCCTTGTCGTGCCGCTCACCCTCGGCGAGGCGCCGAAGCACGAGGACGCAGGGAAGGAAGAACTCTCCACCGGGGAGGCCCCGCCGGCGGTACGCGGTGACGGCGACGGACCACGGCGGGACGTGTCCACGCGAGAGCTCCTCTCCCGTCGAGGCGTCGACGACGGGGATCGAGGGGTTGAGGATCGTCCCGGCGCCGAGGACCGCGCCGCGCCCGACGCGGGCGCCCTCGGTGACCATCGACCGGCTGCCGACGAAGGCGTCGTCCTCGATCACGACCGGGACCGCGCTCGGCGGCTCGAGGACCCCGCCGACGCCGACGCCGCCGGCGAGATGGACGCGCTCGCCGACCTGGGCGCACGACCCGACGGTCGCCCAGGTGTCGACCATGGAGCCCGCTCCGACGCGTGCGCCGATGTTCACGTAGCCCGGCATGAGGACGGTTCCCCGACCGAGGAACGAGCCCCAGCGCGCCGAGCCTCCGGGCACGACGCGCACGCCCGCCTCGGCGTAGCCACGCTTCAGCGGGAGCCGGTCGGCGTACTCGAAGGGCCCGACCTCCGTCGTCTCGACCGAGCGCAGGCGGAAAAGGAGGAGGATCGCCTGCTTCAGCCACTCGTGGACGACCACGTCGCCGCGCTCCTGCCCGATCTCGGCGACACGGACGCTGCCGTCGTCGAGCAGCCCGATCGCCTCCTCGACGACCGCGGTCGCCGCCTGGTCGCCCTCGGCGAGCTGCTCGCGCCGCGCCCAGAGCTCTCCGACGCGTTGCTCGAGGTCGTTCACGATCGAAGCCGCCTCTCGACGAGCTCCAGGCGCTCCATGGGCTGCACGAGCGCGACTCGGACGTGGTCGGCGCCCGCCGGGCCGTAGAGCTCGCCCGGTGAGACGAGGGCGCCGCCGGTACGAGCCAGCAGCCGGGCGAATGTCCATGCCGGCCCGGAGTCGCCGCCGGCGACCGGCGACGCCTCCTCTCTGCCGTCGGTCCCGCGGCCAGCGCGCTCCTCGGGCGCCTGCACCCAGAGGTAGAAGCCGCCGGCGGGTCGCTCTATCACGGCGCCGAGAGTCGCGAGCACCCCGGCAAAGCGTGCCAGCCGCTCTGCGTAGCGATCGCGCTGGCGCTCCACGTGCTCGTCGTCCTCGAGGGCGACCGCCCCCGCGAGCTGGACCGGGCCTGGAACCATGAAGCCGGCGTGCTTGCGTACCTCGACGAGGTAGCCGACGAGCTCCGGATCGCCGCAGTAGAACCCGAGGCGCAACCCGGCACAGTTCGACCGCTTGGAGATCGAATGAAGGGCGAGCAGGCCTTCCAGCCCGTGCTCGAGGATCGAGCGCGCCTTGCCGTCCCAGGTGAACTCGACATAGCACTCGTCCGAGATCACCGGAAGATCGTGCTCCCTGCCGAAGCGGGCCGCGGCGGCGAGGTCGTCGAGGCGCCCCGTCGGGTTGGCAGGGCTGTTCGAGAACAGGCAGAGCGCGCGCGCCGCGTCGTCGGCGGCGACAGCGCCGAGCTCGAGGGACCCGTCGCGGAGCACGGGAACGGGCACGGCGCGGCAGCCGGCGAGCGTGGCGCCCATCTCGTAGGTCGGGTAGGACACGGCCGGGTACAGCACCGTGTCGCGCGACGGACGGCGAAGCCGGAGCCAGTGCGGCAGTCCGGCGACCAGCTCCTTGGTCCCCACGCAGGCGGCGACCGAATCCCGGTCGAGCAGGATGCCGAAGCGCCGCTCCACCCAGGCGCGCGCGGCGTCGAGCAGACGGGCGCTCCCTGCGCTCGAGGGGTAGCCGCGCTCGGACCCCGAGGAGCCGAGGGCGGCGACGACGGCCTCCGGCGGGGGGTCGCACGGCGTGCCGACCGACAGGTCGACCAGCCCGCC
>JAKAOD010000473.1 GCA_021823365.1 Actinomycetes bacterium
TCCGATCTCTCCCTCGCGCTCCGGCCCGCGCCAGGTGGCGCGGGACCCGGCGAGCTTCGCACAGCCGTGAGAGGGCATGGGTGCGGGCTACGGGCGCAGCGCGGCGCCCGGTGCGCCCGTAGACTCCGGCCTTGCGGCGCTGGCGCGGCGGTCGGCCAGGGGGTCGGGACCGCCGGCGGGGTCGCGGCCGCCGGAGGCAGTGAGCCGGAGGCAGTGAGAAGGAGGATCCGACGATGCGCATCTCCGCCCTGCTCCAAGCCAAGGGCTCGACGGTGCAGACCGTGCGCCGCGATGCCACCGTCGCCGAGGTCGTGGCGCTCCTCTACCGCCACGGCGTCGGCGCCCTCGTCGTCTCCGACGACGGTGTTCACATCGAGGGGATCGTCTCCGAGCGCGACGTCGTCCGCCGCCTGCACGAGCTGCGCGGCGCGCTGCTCGTCGAGCAGGCCTCGGCGATCATGTCGCACGACGTCACGACCTGCTCGCCTGAAGACGACGTCGAGACCTTGATGTCGACGATGACCGACCAGCGCGTGCGGCACGTCCCCGTCGTCTCCGGCGGCGAGCTCGTGGGCATCGTCAGCATCGGCGACGTCGTGAAGAGCCGGATCGACGAGCTGCAGCGCGACCGCGACACGCTCGTCGACTACATCCACGCCCGCTGAGGCGCGGCGGCGAGCCGAAGCGGTCCAGGTCGGGTAGCGACGAGCGGGATAGCCAGCCGGCTTGCACGACGACACCGCCCAGGTGGAGGCGCGCCTCCGCCGCCTGATCGCCGAGCGACTCCGGCCGGCCGTGCATTCGGCGTCGGTCCCCTGCGATCTCGGCGTCTGGGACGTGCCAGGCGAGCCGGTCCCGCCCGAGGAGGCGCTCGGCGCGAGCTACGGCCCGGCGGCGCCGGGACGGCTGTGGGGACCCCCGTGGGGGACCGCCTGGCTGCGCATCGCCGGCGAGGTGCCCGCGGCCTGGGCGGTGGAGCGCGCCGAGCTCGTCGTGGATCTCGGCTTCGGCGGAGAAGAGCCGGGCTTCCAAGCCGAAGGCCTGGCGTTCGACGCCCGCGGCACCCCGCTCAAGGGGATCGCGCCGCGCTCGAGGGAGCTCCCGCTCTCCCTCCTCGGCGCCCGGGCGGGTGAGCGGTTCCTCTGCTACGTCGAGGCAGCGGCGAACCCTCCGATCATGGGGGGCGGGCGAGGTTACGCGCCGACGCGCCTCGGGGATCCCGCCACCGCCGGCCGAGCGCCGCAATACCGGCTCGGCCGCGTCGAGCTTGCGCTCCTCGACGAGGAGGTCTGGCAGCTGTGCCTCGACGTCGAGGTGGCGCTCGGCCTCGCCGCCGAGCTCGATCCACGCCAGGCGCGGCGCCACGAGCTCTTCCGCGCCCTCGAGGCGGTCGCCGACCGGATCGACCTCGACGACCTGCGGACGAGCGCCGCAGCGGCGCGCGCCGCCCTCGTCGCCGCCCTATCGAGCCCGGCGGCCCGGAGCGCCCACCGCGTGCTCGCGACCGGCCACGCCCACATCGACTCGGCGTGGCTCTGGCCGGTGCGCGAGACCGTCCGAAAGTGCGGCCGCACCTTCGCGAGCGTCGCCGCCCTCGCCGAGCAGTACCCCGAGCTCGTCTTCTCCTGCTCCCAGGCCCAGCAGTACGCCTGGGTCGAGGAGCGCTACCCGACCCTGTTCGCCCGGGTGCGCGAGCTCGTCGCCTCTGGTCGCTGGGTGCCCGTCGGGGGCACCTGGGTCGAACCGGACGGCAACCTCTGCGGCGGCGAGGCGCTCGCCCGCCAGCTCGTGCTCGGCCGCCGCTACTTCGCCGAGAAGTTCGGCGTCGAGTGCAAGGAGGTGTGGCTGCCCGACTCCTTCGGCTACAGCGCAGCATGGCCCCAGCTCGCTCGCCTGGCGGGCGCGAGCTACTTCGTCACCCAGAAGCTGTCCTGGAACGACACGAACACCTTTCCCCACAGCACCTTCCTCTGGGAGGGGATCGACGGGAGCCGCGTCCTCACCCACTTCCCCCCTGTCGCGACGTACAACTCACAGCTCACTCCCGACGAGCTCGCACGGGCCGAGCGCCGCTTCGCCGAGCACGGGCGCTCCTCGCGCTCGCTCGTCCCGTTCGGCTACGGCGACGGCGGCGGGGGGCCGACGCGGGACATGCTCGAACGGGCGAGGCGCCAGCGCGACCTCGAGGGATCGCCCCGGGTCGAGATCGGCACGCCGGAGCGCTTCTTCCGGGACCTCGAGGCGGAGTACGCCGACCCGCCGGTGTGGTCCGGCGAGCTCTACCTCGAGCTGCACCGCGGCACGTTCACCTCGCAGGCGCGCCTCAAGCGGGCGAACCGCCGCTGCGAGAGCCTCCTGCGGGAGGCCGAGCTCTGGTCGACTGCGGCGCTCGTCGCCGGCACGGCCGACTACCCCTACGCCGAGCTCGACCGGGCGTGGAAGCACGTGCTGCTCTTGCAGTTCCACGACATTCTCCCGGGGAGCTCGATCGCCTGGGTGAACGACGAGGCCGTGGCCTCCTACGCCGACCTCGAGGCCGCCCTCGAGGCGCTCGTCGCCCGTGCCGCGAGGGCGCTCGCCGGTCGGGGCGACACCCCGATCGCGTTCAACGCCGGCCCGAGGGAGGTCGACGGCGTCCCGGCT
>JAKAOD010000031.1 GCA_021823365.1 Actinomycetes bacterium
GCCCGAGGTCGGCCCGGCGCCCGAGGTCGGCCCGGCGCCCGAGATCGGCCCGGCGTCCGACCGGCCCCTCGGCTGCTCGCTCGGCCCGGCGTCGGGGGCCCGCCCGAAGGGGGGCATCGACAGCGGCATCGGCGATCCGGCGGCATCGTCGATCGAGCCGCCCGCCAGCTCCTCGCTCGTCCCGTCGGGTCCCCGATGCAGCCCGCCGTTCTCCTCCATCGCCCTCACCTCGTCCTCTCCGTCTGGATGGCGCTGCTCCGGGACGCCGGCCCGGTGCGCCGCCGGCATCTCCCTGCCGGACCTTCGCGGCGCCCGGGCTCGTCTGCTCCAGCATCGCGGGCCGAACTTCAGCGCTCCTTGGCAGCTCCTTGGAACTCGCTGTGAACCTCTCGGCCCACCGTCGGCAGGGGCTGGCTCATCTCGCGCCCGCGATCCCGACCGACCTCGTCTCCCCGGACAGGTTGGGATAGGTGGGGCTGAGGGGCCGCGCCGCGCCGAAGGCGTACACGCCCCCCGACGCCGTGAGCAGCCAGTAGCCGGCCGCGGCATCCACGGGCGCGGCAGCGATGCCGACGACGCCGTGGACGGGGTGGCCGTGCACCGGCGGGAGCGCTCGCGCCGTCCCGAAGCCGTACACGCCCCCGAACGTCGTGACCAGCCAGTAGCCAGGACCGGAGGGATCTGCCGCGATGGCGACCACGCTACCGGCGGGGCGGCCCTTCGCCGGCCGGAGGATCGGTGCCGCGCCCAGGCGGAACACCCGGCCGGACGAGGTCGCCAGCCAGTACCCGTCGCCGCCCGGCCCGGCGGCGATGCCGACGACGGCGCCCCGGATGACGCGCTCGGGGACCGACCCGAGATCGCGCGCCGCGCCGAAGGCATAGACCTCCCCGGTGGAGGAGGCCAGCCAGTAGCCGCTGCCGAGGGGATAGGCGGCGATGCCGACGATCCGGCCCCGCAGCTTCCCCGGCGGCACCGAGCCGAGCGGCCTCGCCGCGCCGACGGCGTAGACGCGGCCCGCCGAGGTCGCGAGCCAGTAGCCGTCGCCTCCGGGATTGGCGGCAACGCCCACGATGCTGCCGTGCTTGGCGTCGGGTGACGATGCCGCCCGCAGCCCGTAGGTGCTCGCGCGACCGCTCGAGTCGACCGTGACGTAGCCCTGCGGCGGGGCGGCGGTGATCGTGACGCTCATCTGCTCGAGGCTGGCGCCGCCGACGGCGTCCGTCACCCGCGCTGCGAAGCTCGTCGTCCCGGCGCTCCCGGGCGTACCGGCGAGGACGCCCGACGAGGACAGGACGAGACCGCCGGGCAGCTCGCCGGTCGCGACCGACCACGCGTACGGGGGGTGCCCACCACTCGCGAGCAGCCTCGTCGAGTAGGCGACGCCGACCTCCCCGCCGGGCACCGACGGCGTCGCGACCGTCGGGCCAGCGCCGACGACGAGGACGAAGGTCGCGCTGGCGCGGTCGTTGACGGCGTCGACGACCGACACCTGGACGAGCTGACGGCCCGGTGCCGTCGGCGAGCCGCCGAGCACGCCTGCGGAGCTGAAGGTCACGCCGGCGGGCAGCCGGACCGGCGACCACTGGTACGGCGGCTCGCCGCCCGAGGCGGTCAGCTGGACGTAGAGCGGCTCGCCGGTCTCGAGCTCCGGGAGCTGCGGCACGGCGACGGTCACCGCCTGCGACGGCCTGTCGCGGATCGGCACCGCCGCCGCGGGCGCGGCGAGGGCGGGCGCGGCGAGGGCGACCGCGAGCACCGGCACGGACGCGGCGAGGGCCAAGGCTCGGGAGATATTGCACGTCATTGCCATTGACCTTGAACGCTACGCGTCCGACCGGGTCGAGGCAACGCGCCCGGTCCCGCCCGACCGGCCCGCTCCCGCACCCACGCTCCCCTGCTCACGCCAGCACGACGAGGTCGCCGAGGTCGTCGCGCCAGTGGTCCTCGACGCCGTCGGGCATGAGCAGCACCCGCTCCGGCTGCAGCGCCTCGACCGCCCCGGGATCATGGGTGACGAGCACGATCGCGCCGCGGTAGCTCCGGAGCGAGGCCAGCACCTCGGCGCGGCTCGCCGGGTCGAGATTGTTGGTCGGCTCGTCGAGCAGGAGCACGTTCGCCGAGGAGACGACGAGCGTGGCGAGCGCGAGTCGCGTCTTCTCCCCGCCCGAGAGCGTCCCCGCCCGCTGCTCGGCGCGCTCACCGCCGAAGAGGAAGGCGCCGAGGAGGGAGCGGAGCTCGACGTCGCTCACCGACGCCGGCGCGCGACGCCGCAGGGTGTCGAACACCGACGCGTGGGGATCGAGCGTCTCGTGCTCCTGCGCGTAGTAGCCGAGCTGCAGGCCGTGCCCGGGGACGACCCGCCCGCCGTCGGGCTCGTCGACGCCGGCGAGCAGCCTGAGCAGCGTCGTCTTGCCCGCGCCGTTCAGCCCGAGCACGACGACCCGGCTGCCTCTGTCGACGGCCAGGTCGACGCCGGAGAAGACCTCGAGGGAGCCGTACCACTTGGTGAGGCCCTCGGCGACGAGCGGCGTCCGGCCGCACGGCGCGGGTTCGGGCAGCGACAGGCGGGCGACCCGCTCGCGCCGACGGGACTCCGGCGCCGCCCCGGCGAGGCGCTCGGCGCGACGGTCCAGCTGGTGGGCGGCACGCGCCTTCGTCGCGGTCGCGCGCATCCGGTCCGCCTGGGAGCGCAACGCGACGATCCGGCGCTCCGCGTTCGCCCGCTCGCGCGCGCGCCGGCGCTCGTCGGCGGCGACCTGGTCGAGGTAGGCGCGCCAGCCCATCTGGTAGACGTCGATCTCCTGGCGCGTTGCGTCGAGGTGCAGGACCCGGTTGACCGTCGCCGCGAGCAGGTCGGTATCGTGGCTGATGAGCACGAGCCCGCCGTCGTGGGCGGCGAGGAAGCCGCGCAGCCAGGCGACCGAGTCGGCGTCGAGGTGGTTGGTCGGCTCGTCGAGCAGGAGGACCGGCGCGCGCGAGAAGAGCACCCGCGCGAGCTCGACGCGCCGGCGCTGGCCGCCGGAGAGCGTCCCGAGCGAACGGTCGAGCAGCCCTTCGGGCAGCCCCAGGCTCGAGGCCATCGCCTCGGCCTCGGCCTCGACGCCCCACCCCCCGAGGGACAGCAGGCGCCCTTCCAGAGCGGAATAGCGATGCATCGCGCGTGCGCGGCCGGCGCCGTCGTCGACGGCCATCTTCGCGGCGGTCTCCTGGAGCTCCCGGAGCACGACGTCGAGGCCCCGCGCCGAGAGCACGCGGTCCCGAGCGGTCTCGGCGAGGTCGACGCTCCGCGAGTCCTGGGGGAGGTAGGCGACGTCGGTCGAGGAGCGGACGCGCCCGCGCGCCGGGAGGGCCTCGCCGGCGAGGACGCGGGTGAGGGTCGTCTTCCCCGCGCCGTTCCGTCCGACGAGACCGACCCGGTCGCCGGCGGCGACCTGGAAGCTCGCGTTCGCGATCAGCAGGCGCCCGCCCGCGGCGACGTCGACGTCGTCTGCGATGAGCATGGTGAGAGGGCGATTGTCGCGCGAGCCGGTAGCGTGGGCGGCCATGCCCGGCCCGGTCGCCCTCGTCGGCAGCGGGGAGTTCCTCGAAGTGATGCGGCCGGTCGACGAGAAGCTGCTTGCCGGGCGGCCTCGCCGAGCCGTGCTCCTGCCGACGGCGGCTGGCATGATGGCGCCGTGACGCTCCATCCCGGCGCGCTGGCCCCCGCCCGCGGCGCGGTCACGCTCCGGCACCTGGCGCGCGCCCACGCCCACCGCTGCGTGGAGGAGCCTCACCGATGACCGACGTCGTCGCTCCCGAGCTCACGCCGGAGACCGGCAGGGGCGACCCGCTGGCCCCGATCGAGGAGGCGGGTGCCGGGAGGGAGCTCGCGACCGTCCGGACGCGCACCTCCCGGCTCAGCCAGGTCGTCACTCTGGTCGCCGTCATCGTGCCTGCCGGAGGCGTCCTGTCCGCGGCCGGCCTGCTGTGGGGCGTCGCCTTCCGGCCGCTCGACCTCGTGCTCGCCCTCGTGCTCTACGTGCTCACCGGGCTCGGGATCACCGTCGGCTACCACCGCTGCTTCACGCACCGGTCCTTCGAGCCGGCGCCCGCGGTGAAGGTCGCGCTCGCCGTCCTCGGCTCGATGACCCTCCAGGGACCCGTCACGCAGTGGGCGACCGACCATCGCAAGCACCATGCCCGCTCTGACCGCGACGGCGACCCGCACTCGCCGCACCTGTCCGGCGACGGCCTGCTCGGCACGATCCGTGGGCTCTGGCACGCCCACGTCGGTTGGATGTTCTCGACGAAGGGCATGGAACGCGGGCTGGCGTGGGGACGTGACCTCTACGAGGACCGGACCATCCGGGTCGTCGACCGCCTGTACCTGCTCTGGGTGCTGCTGTCCGTGGCACTCCCGTTCCTTGTCGGGCTCGCCGTCACCGGGAGCGTCGCCCGCGGCGTCGAGGCGCTCGTCTGGGCCGGGCTCGTGCGCATCTTCGCTTTCGAGCACTCGACGTTCGCCGTGAACTCGATCTGCCACACCTTCGGTCGAAGGGCCTGGGACGCGCGGGACGAGAGCCGCAACAACTGGGTGGTCGCAGCTCTCACCTTCGGCGAAGGCTGGCACAACAACCACCATGCCTTCCCCCGCTCGGCTCGCCACGGTCTCACCCCGGCCCAGCTCGACGTCTCCTGGATCGTCATCCTGGGGCTCGAGCGGCTGGGCCTCGCCCGCGACGTCCGCCTGCCGACGCCTGCGCAGATCGCGCGAGCGCCCCGTTACGTACCTGCGGCACGCCGAGCGGGCTAGAGCTGGGCCGGGCTCGGCGGCAGGCGCCTGTCCCGGCTCAGGGGCCGGGACGCGAGAGGGCGGCCGGCCGCCACCCGGGCTTGGCGAGGAAGCACTGCACGTCGGTATGGCGGCGCTCGGCGAACCCGGCTTCGCTGTAGCAGATGAAGAACTCGAGCAGCCGCCGCGACGGCGCGTCGACCCCGAGCCTCTCGAGCTCGAGCCGGCGGGGCTCGACCGCCGACCTCCAGCGCCGGAGCGTCTCGGCGTGGTGGTGCCCGATGTCGTCCAAGGCGACGAGGCTCAGGTCGTCCCTCCGTCCGAACGCCTCGAGCAGCCCCGCGAGGGTCGGCAGACGCATCCCGGGCCGGGCGTAGCGCTCGAGGAAGTCGTCGCGAGCGCGCCGCGCGTGGCGGTCGCGGACGACGACGGCCTGGAGGGCGAGCATGCCGTCGGCGGCGAGCAGATCGGAGCAACGGGCGAGGTAGGCGTCCAGCCTCCCGTCGCCGAGCTCCTCGGCGGCCTCGATCGCGACGACGTGGTCGAAGGTCCCCTCGAGTGCTTCGAGGTCGCCGTGGACGACCGTGACGAGGTCGTCGAGCCCCGCCCGCTTCGCCTGCTCGGTCGCCGCCTCGGCGCGTTCGGCTGAGGGGATCGCCACGCTCGCCCGGCAGCCGTAGCGCGCTGCGGCGTGGAGGGCGAAGCTGCCCCAGCCGGGCCCGACCTCGGCGACGTGGTCCGCGGCGCTGAGCCCGAGCTTCCGGCAGACTCGCTCGAGCTTCTCGATCTGGGCGTCGGCGAGCGTCGCCGAGGGGCTGGGGAATATCCCCGAGCAACCCGTGGCCGGCTCGCCGAGGACGAGCCGGAGGGCGTCGTCGGCGAGCCGGCCGGGCGGGATCGCCTCGAGCCGCGCCGCGCCGCCGAGACGGGCGCGCCCGACAGGGCGCCGGGTGAAGCTCCCGAGCCGCCGTCCGAAGGCGCTCGCGCGCTCGAGCGAGCCCAGGTTGCGCAGGACGACCCGAAGCAGCGTCGTCAGCTCGTCGAGCGTCGCGCACGCCCACCATCCCGCGGCGTACGCCCGCCCGAGCCCGGCCGCACCCTCGGTGGCCACCGCCCTCCAGGTGCGCGGCGACTCGACGACGGCCTCGGGCACCGGCTCGCCCGGGCTCGGCCTGCCGCAGAGGTTCCTCCGGCTCCCCTCTCGGACGATCAGCGCGCCGTTGCGCACGCGCCCGAGCAGCCCGAGGACCAGCGCTCGGGCGGCGAGCTCCCTCGGCCCGGACCGCGCGGCCTCCTCCCCTGCCCGCGCCTGCTGGGCCGCTCCCGGACGACCGAGGCGCACGAGCCGGCGACTCGTTCTAGTTGCTGCTGCTCGTGCCGGAGGTTGCCCCGTGGCCGTCGAAGGGCGAGCTGCGCTCGACCGGGCCGTACTCGGCCTCGTAACGCCGGAGCTGGTCGACGAGCTCGGTCGCCCGAGCCTCGTCGCCCGGCGCCGCACGGCCGGTGCGCGCCTCGAAGTTGATCCTCCCGAGCTCCTCGAGCTGGGAGCCGGCCTTGCGCCGCGCCTGGACCTGCTCGAGCTTGGCCTGGCCGGCCTTGCCCGCTTCCTGGGCCTTCTCGGCGAGCTGGGTCGCCTGCGCCTTCACCTTGTCCATCAAGCCCATCAGGACCTCCTCGGACTGAAGTGGCCGCCGGCTGGTGAGCCGCAGAGCGGCCGCAGCGCGTGCGACGCTGCGCGCGAGCCTAGGACCGGCGGGAGACGCCTGGCTCGGCGGCTTCGCCCTCTGCCGGCCGGAGCTCCGCGGCATCGCCGGCCGCCCCGACGGGCCGGCCGGCGCGGCGCAAGCTGGCCTCGGGCACGGAGGCCGCCAGCGCGCGCAGGCGCGAGTAGTCGTGGGCGAGCCCGGCAAAGAGCCGAGCCCGCTCGGCGACGAGCCCGGCGGGCGCCTCCGCGAGGAAGCCGAACAGGTCGAGCGCGAGCGAGATGTCGGCGGCGACCGGCGCGCGGCCGAGGAGCGAGGCGCGCCGGAGCGCGATCGCCACCGCGCCGGCGAGGACGTCGTCACGCCGCTCGCCGGGCCGAAGGACGAGCCGGTCGGCGAAGCGCCGGGCGAGCAGCAGCGCGTAGCCCTGGTCCGGGCCGGGCGAGCCACCGCCGGGAACGGCAGCGGGCCGGCCGGGCACGAGGTCTCCCGGCCGCGCCGCCCTCCAGGGCGCCGGCGGGCCGAGGCGATAGGCCGGGCGGACCTCGTCCTCCTGCAGGATCGGTGCGAACTTCGGCTGGGTCATCTCTCCGGCTCGATCACGCCCTGGGCCCGCGCGCCGCCGCGCCTGGCGGCGCCCCGGCCGGGTCATCGGTCGCCGTCGAGGTTAGCCGGGGCCGCCCGCGCCTCGAGAGGCCGTAGAGGATCGAGTCGACGAGTGCCTGCCACGAGGCCTCGATGACGTTCTCGGACACGCCGATCGTCGACCAGCCGGCGTCGGGCCCCGCCGTGTCGATGAGCACCCGGGTGACGGCTGCCGTGCCCTGGCTCGTGTCGAGGACGCGGACGCGGTAGTCGGTGAGGCGCAGCGAGGCCAGCTCGGGAAAGCGCGGCCCGATGGCATTGCGCAGCGCCGCGTCGAGCGCGTTCACCGGCCCGTTGCCCTCGGCGGTCGCCACGACGCGCTCCCCGCCGACGCGGACGCGCACCGTCGCCTCCGTCACGAGCTCGGCGCCGGGGGCCCAGGGATGGACGAACCCGACCGGCGCGGGGCCGGGAAGCGCCCGCCAGTCCGTCGTCACCCGGAAGGACTCGACCCCGAAGCTCACCTCCTCCCGCACGGCGCCCTCGCCTGCGGCGGCGCGCATCAGCAGCTCGAGCGATCCGTCGGCCACCGCGAAGTGGTAGCCGCCGTGCTCGAGCCGCTTCAGCGCCTCGAGCACGGCGCCGAGGGCGTCGGAGTCGAGCTCGATGCCGAGCTCCGCCGCCTTCAGCGCGAGCGTCGAGCGCCCGGCGAGCTCGCTCACGACGACGCGGGCGCCGTTGCCCACCGAGTCGGGCGGTACGTGCTCGTAGGCGTCGCGGCGCCGGACGATGGCGCTCGTGTGGATGCCGGCCTTGTGCGCGAAGGCGGAGGAGCCCACGTAGGGGTGCTGAGGGTCGAGGTTGATGTTCACCACCTCGGCGATGTGCCGGGCGACCGGCGTGACGAGCTCGAGGCGCTCCCGCGGGATCGTCTCGATCCCCATCTTCAGCGTCAGATCCGGGATCGCCGCCGAGAGGTCGGCGTTGCCGGTCCGCTCGCCGTAGCCGTTGACGCAGCCCTGGACCTGGGTTGCCCCGAAGCGCACCGCTGTCAGCGAGTTCGCGACGGCGCAGCCGCTGTCGTTGTGGAAGTGCACGCCGAGCACGGCGGAGCTGGCGGCCCGCACGTCTCGGACCACGCGCTCGACGTCGTGGGGCAGCATCCCGCCGTTGGTGTCGCAGAGCACGAGGGTCTCGGCGCCGGCGCTCTCGGCCGCCTCGAGCACGCGCAAGGCGAAGGACCGGTCGCGCAGGTAGCCGTCGAAGAAGTGCTCGGCGTCGAGGAACACCCTGAGGCCGTGCGACCGGAGATAGGCGACGGAGTCCGAGACCATCGCCACGCCCTCCTCGAGGGTGGTGCGCAGGGCCTCGGTGACGTGGAGGTCCGACGACTTCGCCACGAGGCAGACGACCTCGGTCCCGGCCGCGACGAGGTTGCGCAGGGTCTCGTCGGCGGCGGCGGCCACGCCGGAGCGGCGGGTGGACCCGAAGGCGACGAGGGTCGCCCGCTCGAGCTTCAGCTCGGTGCGCGCCCGTACGAAGAACTCCTCGTCCTTCGGGTTGGCCCCCGGCCAGCCGCCCTCGATGTAGGCGACCCCGAGGTGGTCGAGCTGCTCTGCGACGCGCAGCTTGTCCTCGACGCTGAGCGACATCCCCTCCTGCTGTGAGCCGTCGCGCAGCGTCGTGTCGTAGATGTCGACCGCCGCCGGCCACTCGCTGTCGCGGCGGTCGGCGGCGAGGAGCTCGACGGACAGGTGCTCAGCCGACATGCTCCAGCCAGTCCTTGTAGCGGTCGGCCTCGCCGCGCACGGCCGCCCGGAAAACCTCCTGGATCGCCCGGGTCACCGGACCGGGGCGTCCCGAGCCGACCGCTCGGTCGTCGGCGCTCGCGATCGGCACGACCTCGGCAGCCGTCCCGGTGAGGAAGGCCTCGTCGGCGAGATAGAGGTCCGACCGGCGAAGCAGCGCCTCGCGCACCTCGTAGCCGAGGTCACGGGCGATCGTCACGACGGAGCGGGCGGTGATGCCCTCGAGGGCTCCGACCGCCGAGACCGCGGGGGTGAGGAGCTCGCCGGAGCGGACGAGGAAGATGTTCTCGCCGGTCCCCTCCGCGAGGTAGCCGTCGCCGGTGCAGAGCACCGCCTCGTCGTAGCCGGCGCGCACCGCCTCGACCTTTGCGAGCGAGGAGTTGATGTACATCCCGGTCGCCTTTGCCGCCGACGGCAGGGTGCGCGGGTCGATGCGCGCCCAGGAGCTCGTCTTCAGGCGGACGCCGTGCTCGATGCCGTCGTCCCCGAGATAGGCGCCCCAGGGCCAGACGGCGACGCACGCCCGCACCGCGCAGGGCAGGGGGTTGAGGCCCATCTCGCCATAGCCGAGGTAGACGAGCGGGCGGATGTAGCAGGCGTCGAGGCCGCTCGCCGCGACGGTCTTCTTCACCGCCTCGACGATCTCGTCCTCGCTGTAGGGAACGTCGATCGCGAGCAGGTGCGCCGAGCGGAGCAGCCGCTGGACGTGCTCGCGCAAGCGGAACACGGCTGGTCCCGAAGAGGTCGCGTAGGCGCGGATCCCCTCGAACACGGCCGTGCCGTAGTGGAGGCTGTGGGTGAGGACGTGGACCGTCGCGGAGTCCCAATCGACGAGCTCCCCGTCCATCCAGATCTTCGACGTTGGCGTGATCGGCATCGCTACACCCTTTCTGCCACGGCGTCACCGATGCTCGCGGTCGTGTGGACGGCACCCGAGGACGCCGTCTCCTCGGCCACCGCAAGCACCGCTTTCTCGACCCTGCCCGCCGCCTCGCGCTCTCCGAGGAACTCGAGCATCATCCCTGCCGAGCGGATCGCGGCGAGCGGGTTCGCCGTGCCGGTGCCGGCGATGTCGTGAGCCGCCCCATGCACCGGCTCGAAGAGCGAGGGACCGGTGCGCGCCGGGTTCAGGTTCGCGGAGGCGGCGAGCCCGATGCCGCCGCAGACCGCTCCGGCGAGATCCGTGAGGATGTCGCCGAAGAGGTTGTCCGTGACGACGACGTCGTAGCGAACGGCGTCCGTGGCGATGTAGATCCCGGCGGCGTCCACGTGGTGGTAGGCCGTCGCCACGTCCGGGTGCTCCCCGGCGATCTCGTCGAAGGTGCGCTGCCAGAGCCCGCCGGCGTAGGTGAGGACGTTCGTCTTGTGGACGAGGGTGAGGGAGCGGCGCGGCCGGGACTCGGCGAGCTCGAAGGCGTAGCGGACGCACCGCTCCACCCCGTGGCGGGTGTTGACCGAGCCCTGGGTGGCGATCTCGAACGGCGTCCCCTTGCGGAGGAAGCCGCCTTCACCGGCGTAGGCGCCCTCGGTGTTCTCCCGCACGACGACGAAGTCCGCCCTGGGCGAGATCGAGCCGGGCGTGCCGTTGAACGGCCGGAGGTTCACGTAGAGGTCGAGCCCGAACCGCAGCTCGAGCAGGAGCCCCCGCTCGAGCAGCCCGGGCGGGACCTCGCGCGAGCCGACCGGGGGCCCGACCGCGCCGAGGAGGATCGCGTCGGCGCCGCGCAGCTCTTCGAGGACGCGTGCCGGGAGCACGTCGCCCGTGCGGACGTACCGGTCGGCGCCGAGGTCGTGCTCGGTCACCTCGAGCCGGACGCCGGCCGCGGCGACGACCTTCAGCGCCTCGGCGACGACATCGGGACCGATCCCGTCGCCGCCGATCACCGCCACCTTGTAGCCGGGCATCTCGCCTTCCTTCCTCCTCGACCTCCCGCAACCGACAAAAAAGCCGCCCACGACGTGGACGGCTGCGACGCGCTCGGGGAGGGCGCGCCGGTCAGGTAATGAGCACGCGACTCGCGGACGGCTGCTTCGCCGAGAGCCGAGCGCATGTCACGCAGGGCATTCTCGCGGCCTTGGCCCGCCGCCGTCAACTTCGGCCTGGGACGGCGACTGCGGGGCGCCTGGCGCCGGCCGTTCCCCAAAGCCTGCGCGGCGTGCGATCATTCAGAGGTGGCCGACTCGGACGGAAGGCGGCATCGAAGGGAGCTGCGCGCGTCCTACGACGACCGCGACCGCGCGGTCGACTTCTTGAAGCGCAACGGCGCAGAGGGCCGGCTCACGACCGAGGAGCTCACCGACCGGGTCGCGATGGCGCTCGACGCGAAGACGCTCGGCCAGCTCGACGACCTCGTCGCCGACCTGCCTCCCGAGCCGGCGCCCCCTCCGCCCGTGCCGCTGCTCCCACCCCCGCGGCGCAGCCCCGTCGACCGGCGGTTGCGCGTGGGGCTCGCCGCCCTCTTCTTCCTCGCCCTCGCCGCTCCTGGTCACCACCAGGGGGCCCTGGTCGCCGTCTGGATCGTGCTCCTGCTCGTCGCATCGGGCATCAGCCGTGTCCAGCGCCGCGTCCGGCACCAGGAGCAGCCGCGGCTCGGGGCCGGGCGCCCCTCGGGACCGTGGTCGTCCGCCGTCGGCTGGCGCCCGCCCCGAGCCGGCGAGAAACGCTGAGCTGGGCGCCGGGCGAGCGCGCTAGCTTCGGTCGGATGACGGAGACGCATCTCACTCCCGAGACTCACGCGCGGCTCGTCGCCGAGCTCGAGGACCTGAGGTCCGCCGGGCGCGTCGAGGTCGCGCGGCAGATCGAGGCGGCCCGCGCGCTCGGCGACCTCTCGGAGAACGGCGACTACCACGCCGCCAAGGACGCCCAGGGAAAGATGGAGGCCCGGATCCGCCAGCTCGAGGCGATGCTCGCCTCGGCGGTCGTTGTCGACAAGGCCGCCGGCGACGACGGCGTCGTCGCGGCCGGCGCGCTGGTCGACGTGCGCTACGAGGGCGACGAGGAGGTCGAGCGGTTCCTCGTCGGCTCGATCGAGGAGCGCCGGGACGACGTCGCCGTCGTCTCGCCCGGCTCTCCCCTCGGTCAGGCTCTTCTCGGCCACCGGGTCGGCGAGGCCGTGGAGTACGACGCGCCGAACGGCCGGCTGCGGGTCGAGATCGTCGCCGTCGCCTGACACGACGATGTCCGAGACCCTCGCCGAGAAGGTCTGGCGCCGTCACGTCGTCCACGCGGGCGACGGCGCGAGCGAGCCGGACCTGCTGTACATCGACCTGCACCTCGTCCACGAGGTCACCTCCCCGCAGGCCTTCGACGGCCTTCGCCTCGCCGGGCGGGGCGTCCGCCGCCCGGACCTCACCGTGGCGACCGCCGACCACAACGTCCCGACGACGGCGATCGACCTGCCCGTCGCCGACCCGACCTCCCGCCGCCAGCTGGAGGCGCTCGCCGCCAATTGCGCCGAGTTCGGGATCACCGTCTACCCGATGGGCCACGCCGACCAGGGGATCGTGCACGTGATCGGCCCCGAGCAGGGCCTCACCCAGCCCGGCATGACGATCGTCTGCGGCGACAGCCACACCTCGACCCATGGCGCCTTCGGGGCCCTCGCGTTCGGCATCGGGACCTCGGAGGTCGAGCACGTCCTCGCCACCCAGACGCTCCCCCAGCTGCGTCCGAGGACGATGGCGGTCGCCTTCGAGGGCGGGCTCCGGCGAGGAGTGAGCGCCAAGGCCGTCGCCCTCGCCGTCATCGGCC
>JAKAOD010000474.1 GCA_021823365.1 Actinomycetes bacterium
CGCGGTCGAACGTCGCGCGGTCGAGACTCGCGTACGGCGCCGCGGACCGTGCCATCGCGAACAGCTCGTCGGTGCGGCGTTCGCCGGCGGCGGCCACCTCGGCGACCAGCTGCTGGGCGAGCACGTCGAGGGGGGCGACCGGCGGAGCCAGCGCGTCGAGGCAGCCCCGGCGCACCGCGGCCAGCAGCGCGGAGCACTCGACGAGCTCGTCTCGCGTGAGCGGGTACAACCTCCCTGCCGGGGTGCCCTCCACGTGGTGGTTGGCTCGCCCGACCCGCTGGAGGAACGTGCCGATCGCGCGCGGAGAGCCGATCTGGCAGACCAGCTCCACGGGACCGACGTCGATGCCGAGCTCGAGCGAGGCGGTGGCGACGAGCGCGCGCAGCTCCCCGGCTCGGAGCCTCGCCTCCACCAGGCGCCTGCGCGCGGAGGAGAGGCTCCCGTGGTGCGCCGCGACGACGAACCCGTCGGGCCCGGACGGGGCCGCAACGCCCTCCGTGAGTCGCTCTGCGAGCTGGTGAGCGACACGCTCGGCAAGCTTGCGCGTGTTCACGAACACGAGCGTCGTGCGATGCCGGCGAACGTGCCCCGCGATCCGGTCGAGGACGTCGTCGAACTGCTGGCGGCTCACCACGGCTTCGAGCTCCGACTCGGGCAGCTCGATGGCGACGTCCAGGTCGCGTCGGTGCCCGCAGTCGACGATGGCCGGCAGCGGGCGGTCGCCTGCCCCCGACAGCAGCCTCGCGACCGTCTCGAGCGGCCGCTGGGTCGCGGAGAGACCGATGCGCTGCAGGCGCCGGACCCGCCCCTCGGCCCTGACGAGCTGCTCGAGCCGCTCGAGGCTCAGTGCCAGGTGCGCGCCCCGCTTGTCCCGGGCGAGCGTGTGGACCTCGTCGACGATCACGGTCCGCACGCCGCGCAGGAGCTCCCTCGACGACGCCGCCGTGAGCAGGAGGTACAAGGACTCGGGCGTCGTGACGAGAAGCTCGGGCGGCTTCCGGCGCATGCTCGCGCGCTCGGCCGCCGGCGTGTCGCCCGTCCGCACCGCGACCGTCAGCTCGGGCAGGGCAATGCCGAGCTCCGCGGCGACTTCCCGCGTGCCGTCGAGGGGGAGCTGCAAGTTCTCGTGGACGTCCGCAGCAAGCGCGCGCAGCGGCGAGACGTAGACGACTTCCGGGCCGCTCCGGATCAGGTCGTCGATTCCGAACGGGCCGTCGGTCCCGATCGGGCCGTCGGTTCCGATCGGGCCGTTCACTGCACCTCCTGCCGTCCCGGATTCCGGAGCGGCAAGCTGAGGGCCGGCGAGACGGCGCCGGAACGCGGCGTCGATCGCGACCATGAAACCGGTGAGGGTCTTGCCGGTCCCGGTCGGTGAGGCGACGAGGACGTCCGCGCCGGATCGGATGAGCGGCCAGGCGGCCGACTGCGGCTCCGTCGGTCCGGCGGGAAAGCGCGCCCGGAACCACCCCGCCAACGCGGGGTGAAAGTCGTCGACCACTGGTGTCGCAGGTCCGGGAGCTCGCGGAAGAGCCGTCATGTGGACGCCATTCCACCAGGCGGCTGCGACAGTCGCGCCGGCGGGGGCGCGCGACGGACGCGTGGCGCTGCGCCCGAGGCGCCGCCGTGGTCTGCCGCGCCGCCGTGGGCGTCCAGGACCGCAGCAACCTCGGCCCGCCCTGCCGCGATGAGCTCGGAGGTGCCCGAGAAGTCCCGGTAGTCCGCGGAGGGGTCTCCGCCGCCGCTGAAGACCGTGACCTCCACGCCCGAAGGGACCATCGCGAGCTCTCGCGCGAAACGCGCGTGCACCGCGACGAAGAAGCCGGTCAGCACCGCCTCGACCGGGCGGCGCGCCGGCCTGGGCCGGTAGTGGAGCGGCCCGCACAAGAGCACGTACACGCGGGTCGCGCCCGCGTCGATCGCCCGGCTGATCGGCACGTTGTCGACAACACCGCCGTCGATGAGGAGCTCGCCGCCGATGTGGACCGGCGGGAACATCGCGGGGATCGCCGCAGAGGCGAGCACGGCCTCGACAACGGGCCCCTCGGTGAGCCAGCGCTCGGCGCCGTCGTGCAGCGAGGTCGCGACGACTTCCAGCGGGACGGCCGCATCCTCCAACCGGTCGAAGCGCAGCCCCTCCTCGAGGATCCGGCGGAGCCCCGTGTTCGCATGCACGGCCTGCCGGTGCTGGAAGAACGTCCAGGGCCCGTGCGCCCGGCCACGGGGGAAGATCGTGTCGCCCGAGAGACCGTGCCAGATTCGTTGGAGGTGCTCCATGCCGGACGGGGTCGGGTCGCCCGCATAGGCGGCGCCGTTGACCGCACCGACGGATGCGCCGTACACGCGGTCCGCGCGAACGCCGCGGTCGACGAGCTCCGCCAGCATGCCGACCTGCACCGCGCCCCGGCTGCCGCCTCCTGCGAGCACGAAGGCCGTGAGGGGAGGCCCCGACCCCTGTGGCATCTGCCGGCGGCGGGCGAACCGGTCCCACCGAAAGGACCCGGGTCCGTCGCCCTCGCGCCGGACGCTCACCTGCCCGCGCGCGGGTCCCGGCGTCGAGGTGAGCCCCCCGCGCCGGGCGCGCCACCTTCGCCGGGCGCGCCACCTTCGCCGGGCGCGCCACCTTCGCC
>JAKAOD010000475.1 GCA_021823365.1 Actinomycetes bacterium
GAGGTCGTCTACAGCCGGTGAGGTTCGTCGACACCTCGTTCTTCATCGCCCTGCGATTCCGCAAAGACGCGCGCCACCCCGTTGCCCGGGCGATCTGGGAGGCGGGGACCGGGCCGCTGGTCACCACCCCGCTCGTTCTCGGCGAGACCTGGACGTTCCTCGCACGCCGTGCCGGCCACCTGCGGGCCGTCGAGTTCCTCGATGCCGCATCCGCGCTTGAACGCCTCAGCATTCGTCACGTCGAACAGGACGTCGAGCAAGAAGCGTGGCGCTGGCTCCGTCGTCACGACGAGCGGCGGTACTCCTTCGTCGACGCCACGAGCTTTGCGCTGATGCGCCGCCTCAAGATTCGGGAAGCGTTGGCCTTCGACGGGGACTTCGCTGCCGCCGGCTTCGCCGAGTTGCGCCCCTGAGCCGCCCCCGGATCGAGCCGTCGCGCTCAAAGAGCGGGAGGGCGCGGGCGTGGGCGATCAAGTTCGTGCACGGTTGACGCCGCGTCGGCCGCGGGGCATCCGAGCCGCGGGGGCTTCCGCCCCGTCGCTGGCCCTCACAGGGTCATGGAGTGTCGGACCGCGTCTACGACGTGGTCGATCGGTGAGCGCGAAGAGCAGAGCGGCAGGGGCTCCGCCCTCCTCCTACTGCTGGGGAAGATCGGGAATGACGAGCAGTGCGCTGTCGGGATCGGACTCAAACGCCTCGATCGTCGGACGATGCTCGAGAAGGACCCGGAGGACGGCCGCCGTGCTCGCATTGCCCACACGGAGCCAGACCACCTTCGGTGGCGGACCGTACAGGAAGGCAAGTTGCCGGAAGTCCGAGTCCTTCGAGACGAGCGCGTACCCGTGCTCACCGGCGTACTCCCAGACCTCGCGGTCGGTGGCGGTTCCGAGGCCGACGAGCGACACGTGGGTGGTGTCTTCGTCGAGGGTCTGGAGTCGCCCGACGAGGTTGCGCGAGAGGTTCTGGTCGAGGAGCAGCTTCACGCGCTGGCGAGTCGCCGTTCACGCAGGGCAGCGAACTCGAGGGCAGCCTGGACGTGCGCTCGGGTCAGCTCCGGGAAGTCAGCGACGATGTCGTCGACGGACATGCCGGAGGCGAGGTAGTCCAGAACGTCGTAGACGGTGATCCGGGTGCCGACGAAGCACGGCTTGCCACCCCTCACGCCGGGACGTACCTCGATCATCGACTCAACGGTCACCATGCCAGCGTATCGTCCACTTCCCGGCCGTCGACGTCCAACAGCCGACGGCCGTGGTCGCGGATCGGTCCGGGCACGAACGCCCACGTTGCGACCAGGGGCGGTCGCTTCCGGGGTGGCTCTCGGCGTCATCGCGATCGTGGCCGGACAGGCTCGCTGGGTGCCAACCGCTGAGCACGCCTGCCGCTTCTGCGGGTCGGCCTCGACCGAGTAGCCGAGCGCGGCATGCCGCCGTGAGCGTCGCGTCGCAGGGCACGAGCACCCCCGTGCGCCCGTCGGGCACCACCACCAAATCCAGGACCCCGGAAGTAGTGGGATCGTCGCTGCGGGCCGGTGGCCACCGCAGTCGATCTCCCCGACGACAATGCCGAGGTGCACAACGAGCGGCAGCAGCCAGGTCTGGACCTCCATCGCCGAGACCCAGATCCCCCACTCACACGCCGGCCGGCGACCTCGACCGCGACGGCTTCTATGCGCTCGGGATGCTTGCTGCCGTCCGCGACAACCGGGAGCGCGTCGAGGGGGCTCGAGAGCGCCGAGTCGAGGTCGGAGAAGCTCACCGTGACCAGGCGAAGCAGGGTCATCCTCGCACCTCGTCCCGCCCGTTCGCACGACCGGCTCCTCGTCCTCTCCCAGCCACTCGCCGTCCTCGTACTGCGGCCAGCGGCTCCGCACCAGCAACAGATCCGCACCCATGACCCCACCCTCCATGCGCGGGATCTCCGGGTCGTCGACGAGGGTGCCTTGGCAGTGCCCATGCAGGTGCCAGCTCCCCTCCTGCGCCTTGTGCCACGAAAGGATCGCGTAGTGGAACAGCACGACGCGCTGGCTCCCGATCGTGATGTCCTTGTAGGACTGGAAGCTCGCGAACCGGCCGGCGACTGCGGGCGTGTCGAGCACGCGGTCGTGGTCCGCGTCGCGACCGCTTCGGTCACCTCGCCCGTGTCGAGGTCGGCCAGGCCGACGATCTCCCAGTCCCCCGGGTACTCGTTGCAGTCGTGGATCGCCGCGGCATCCGCCGGGCTCGGCGCGTCGGACAGCCAGCGAGGCCGCCGCACGTGTGTTCCTCGGCGATCAGGCAGCGCTCCGGCTCCACCAACCCGACACGAGCTGTGCGGCTCTCGGCCGCGGCGGAGTCTTCGCCAAGAGCCTCGGTGGGCGAGGTTGCCGAGGTTCCTTGCAAGAGGCTTGGCTCCGCTATATATTGACGTTGATCAATCTCCGGCCGGTCCCAACGGAGGCACCGATGAACAACGACCAGACCAGAGAGTCTGTCCGCCGTCGCTATGCCGAGCTGGCAGTCACGGCAAGCCGGGGGTCGTCCTGTTGCTCTCGGGACGAACAGGAGGCCTCCACCTTCGGCTCCTCGCTTTATGGCACCGAGGAGCTGAGCGACGTTCCCGATGCCGCAGCATCCGCCTCCCTCGG
>JAKAOD010000032.1 GCA_021823365.1 Actinomycetes bacterium
CTCGCCGAACGGCTGCCGATCTACGAAAACGTGGCGCTGCTGCTGCGCTCGACCCTCGGCCACCTCGGCTGGGTGCACAGCAGCAAGGAGGTCGCCGTTGCGCAGCAGTTCTTCAAGCGGCTGGACGTGAGGGCAGGCTCTGTACGCCAGAACGTCGGCGAGCTGAGCGGCGGGAACCAGCAGAAGGTGCTACTTGCCAAGTGGCTGGCTACAAGTCCGCGGGTGCTGGTGCTCGACGAGCCGACGCGCGGTGTGGACGTGGGCGCGAAGGAGGAGATCCATCGCCTGATAGACCGGCTGGCAGCTGAGGGTATGGGAATCCTTCTGATCTCCTCCGACTTGCCGGAGGTGCTCGCGCTGAGCGATCGCATCCTCGTCATACGCGAAGGTCGACTGGCAGGAGAGCTCGCGCAGGGCTGCAGCGCCGAGGACGTGCTGCAGCTGGCGGTGCTGAGCACGGCCACCCCGGAGCGCGAGGCCGCCCGAGCATGACGGCTCCCTTTGCCATCGGGGCAGCCAAGGATCGGGGCGGCACGAGCCGCCTTGCCGCCCGCCTCGCGCGCTTCCGCGAGGCGGGGATCACGGTGCTGCTCATGGTGCTCCTCGTCTCGGTACGCCTGGCGGCCCCGAGGTTCTGGTCGGTCTCGAACATCGAGATCATCGCCTCCTCGATCGCGCTCCTGCTCGTCGTGGCGGTCGGCGAGACGGTGGTGATCCTCGGTCGGAACTTCGACCTGACGGTCGGTTCGACTGTCGGGCTCTCGGCGATGACCGTAGGCATGATCTTCAAGAGCCATTCCTCGATGCCGACGATCGTCGCGATACTGATCGCGGTCGCTGTCGGGCTCCTCGTCGGAGCCATCAACGGGGTGATGATCGCCTACCTCAAGGTCTCGTCGGTGGTGCTGACCCTTGGCATGCTGAGCGTGATCAGCGGCGCGATCTACCTCGTCGCCGCGGGAAACCAGGTCAACCCCTTCAACGTCCCACAGCGTTTCGTCGAGCTCTCGATCAACTCGCCGGTCGGCGTTCCCGTGATCGTCATCGTCGCAGTGGTCTTCGCCGCGGTGATCGAGTTGGGCCTGCGGTGGAGCCGCTTCGGCAGGTCGCTCTTCGCGTTCGGCAGCAACCCGGAGGCGGCCCAGCTTCGTGGCCTGTCGTCGGGGCGGCTCATCATCGCCTCGTTCGTCCTCAGCGGCGGGGCTGCGGGTCTCGGAGGCGCGATGTACCTCTCGCAGTACGGGCTCGTACAGGACACCGCCGGGGCGGGGATCGAGCTGCAGGCGATCACGATCGCGGTGGTCGGAGGCGTCAGCGTCTTCGGTGGATCGGGCTCGATCCTCGGCACAGCACTAGCCTGCGTCCTCCTCGGCTCGATGGCGAACGGCATCGCCGTCCTCGGATTCTCGTCGTTCTGGCAGGACGCCATGTACGGGATGCTGTTGATCCTCGCCGTCGTCGCCAGCGCCGTCAGCCGTCGGCTCCAAGCGTCGCGGGCACTTGTCCGGCCGGAGCTCAAGCTATGAGCCGGCGGATCGCTCTCGAGCGCCTCGCAGGACTGCGCGAGGTCGTGACGTTCGCGCTGTTGGTGGCGGCGTCGGTCAGCTGCGCGCTTGCGAGCCCGGACTTCATCGGCGCGCTCAACTTCTCCTTCATCCTGACCAACGCCGTCGAGGTCGGCCTCATGGCGCTGCCGATGACGATGCTGATCGTGATGGGTGAGGTCGATCTGTCGGTCGGGTCGACGCTCGGGATGTCGATGGCCGTGCTCGGCCTCCTCGTCCTGCACGGCACGCCCTTCCTGCTCGCAGCTCTGGTGGCCCTTCTCGTCGGTGCGGCCGCCGGGCTGGTGAACGGCGTGCTCTGCACGCTGTTTCGGCTGCCGTCGCTCGTGCTGACGCTCGGAACCTACGCCCTCTATCGCGGGCTCGCAGAGGTGCTCCTCGGCACGAACTCCGTCGCCACGTTCCCGAGCTGGTTCGTCGGTTGGAACACGCGGTACCTCGTCGGCTACCTCACCTATACACAAGTCTTCTGGTTTGCCTGCACCCTTGTTGCGGTCGTCGTCCTGCACCAGCTCCGGTTCGGGAGGCTCGTCACGTTCATCGGGGCCAACCCGCTCGCGGCCCGGTACTCGGGGATCCGCGTCGACCGCTATCGGATGCTCATCTTCACTGTCTCTGGGATCACTTCCGCGGTCGCGGGACTCATTCTCGTCTCGCGGCTCGGTTCGTTGGACAACACCGCCGGGAGCGGCTTCGAGCTGATCGTGATCACGGCCGTCCTGCTCGGCGGCACCGACTTCCGGGGCGGTCGCGGCACCATACTCGGGAGCTTCCTCGCCATCTTGCTGATCAACGTCGTCGAGAACGGCCTCGAGCTGATCGGGATCTCGGCCCAGATCACCACCGCCATCATCGGCGCGCTGTTGGTCGGCTCGGTCCTGATCGAGCTCGCCACGACGGCCGGGCGGCGCAGGATGTCCTGGAGAAGGGTGGCCGGAAGCCTGGCACACGCGGTGGCCGCCGGTCCTGAATCGCCTCGATCAGAGGCACTGCAGCAGAGAGAGAAGGGGGAATCTGAACGCGTAGCTACGTCTAGCACCTAGGCATCAGATTGAGATTTGCAGTCCTACGAAAGGGGAGACATGAGTAGGTCAACACCCGGCGTCCGGGCCAAGGCGATCGGCGCGTCGATCGGCGCGGGAGTCTTGGCGCTCACCGGCTTGTCGTTGTCGACGAGCGCCGCCGCGAGCAGCCTCGTGAAGCGGAGCTCCAGCTTCACCGTCGATTTCATCGAGACCCAGACCGGAATTCCCTACTACAACCCGATAATCAGCGGGATCAAGCAGGAGTCGGCAAAGCTGGGCATCTCCTACCAGGTCACCGGGCCTGCAGTGCCGGGCTCGTCAGCCCAGATCCCGGACATCCAGCAGGCGATCGTCAAGCACGTCGGCGCCATCCTGATCAACCCCGACAGCCCGACCGCGATCCTGCCAGCGCTCCGCCAGGCGAAAGCCGCGGGGATCAAGATCGTCGAGATCAACGACAACTCGCTGCCTGAGAGCGTCCGAGTCGCCGGCGTCACTGCCCTGAACTACGGGCTCATCCCGGCCGCCCAGATGACCCAGCTCGGCCAGCTGATGCACTATGCGGGTGACTTCGCGGTGCTCAGCGCGTCGAGCACCTCGGTGTTCCAGAACCAGATGATCGCGGGCTATGAGCAGCTGTTGAAGACGGATCCGAAGTTCAAGAACATGCATCTCGTGAAGATCGCCTACGGCAACGACGAGTCGCAGCTCAGCTTCAACCAGACGACAGCTCTCTTGACGGAGTTCCCGAACCTGAAGGCGATCACCTCGCCGACTACCGTCGGCTTGGCGGCAGCCGCACAGGCGATCGATTCGGCGCACAAGGCCGGCAAGATCATCATCACCGGACTCGGCGAGCCCGACGAGATGAAGAAGTTCATCCTCAACGGGACGGTGAAGGAGTACCAGCTGTGGGATCCGACCTACATGGGCGTGATCGCGACCTATATGGCCTACGAAGCGTCCAAGGGTGTCAGCTTCCTGCCTGGCAAGCGCTTCAGCGTGCCCGGCGCGGGGCTGGGAGCGCTGACGGTCGCGCACGATGGTGACGTCTGGGCGGCGCCCGGTCTTACGACCTTCGACAAGGCAAACGTGAACGAGTACAACTTCTAGCGAGGCACGCACGCGTACCCCGGCACGAGGTCGTGTCGGGGAACGCGGCGATCCACCCTGGTAGAGGAAGGGGCTTGCATGCAGATTCGGTCGGTGGAGCTGCTTGTCACACCGATGGCCGGCAATTGGCTGACTGAGCGTGTGATCGCCAACCCGATGTCGGCGTACCCGGAGTACGCAGAGCGTCGCAGCAGCTGGTACCGCCTCCAGAGCGCCGGAGTGGTGGTGATCACCGTCGATGACGGGACGAGCGGCTATGGCTTCGTCGGTGGGGCGAAGGCCTCTGCATGCGCAGCGATGCTGGATGAGCAAGTGCGTGACCTCGTGGTGGGCAAGAGCTGCTTCGACACCGAACTGATCAGCGAGCAGTGCTATCGCGCCACTGTCATGTACGGGCAGGGTGGCGCCGCGGCCTGTCTCGCGTCAGGCATCGACATCGCGCTCTGGGACGTGAAGGGCAAGCTTCTCGGCCGTCCCGTCTACGACCTCCTCGGCGGAAAGACCAGGGATGCGCTCTTGCCCTATTTGACGAGCTTCGACGCCGCGCTCCTCGAGAGATACGGGATCCGGGACGTGAAGGTGGCGATGCCGTACGGGCCGAGCGCGGGTGAGGAAGGCCGACGCAAGAACGAGTCGCTCGTGGCGGCCACGCGCGAAGCCATCGGACCCTCCGGGTTCATCTCTCTCGACTGCTATATGGCCTGGGACGTGCCGTACACGATCGAAATGGCGCGCCGCCTTCGTGACTACGAGATATCCTGGATCGAGGAGCCGGTCCTCCCAGAGCAGGTGCTGAGCTATCGGCGAATCGTCGACGCCGTGGACTGCCTCGTCTCGGGTGGGGAGCACAGCTTCACGCTGGAGACGCTGCGGCGCCTCATCGTCGATGGTGGCGTCCACATCGTCCAGCCGGACATCTACAGGGCCGGCGGGCCAACGGTATTGAAGAAGGTTGCAGCCATTGCCGAGGCCTACGGCTGCCGACTCATCTCGCACGGAGTGGGCCTGCCTACCTACCACTTCATGATCTCCAACCCTCCCGACGTGTCTCCGCGCTGTGAGTTTCTCGACATCTATGCGGGAAGCGACGCTGGCTGGGTGCTCGACAATGAGCCTGCGCCGGTTGGTGGCAAGCTTGAGCTTCCGGAGACACCTGGCTTCGGCTACACGCTCAACAAGCAGGTGTTCGCCGAGCAGCTACCGGTCTCGCCAATATGGTAGAGGAGTTGCGCCTGTCACTCTCTGAGACCCCAGGTCGAGAAGCCGAAGCCCGCACGGCCTCCTTGGAGCGCGCCTGGGAGCCGGTCAATGTCGCAGGGCCCGAGGTCGGTCACGCTGCGTGTCCTGCGACCGAGCATGCACGTGAGAAGACGTCCGTGTGGTGAGATCGGCCAGCGCAGCAGGAGGCCGCTGATCGGTGCTTGTGGCCGGCACGAAGGCGAGTCGACGCGCCCGATGGATAGGACTGCGCGCCGGATGCGGCGGAGAGCTACAAGCCGAGAAGCGTGAACGGCGACTCGGGGCGACGAGCCACCGAGCGAAGCGCCTGGACGATGTTGGTCGATCCGCGAGCCGCAGCACTCGGCCAGCACCTCGGCAGAGAGCCCGTAACGGTCACCGGGGCTACTTGAGCCCTGTGCGGGACGCGCCCTTTACGAAGTACTTCTGGCCGAGGAAGAACACCACGAGCACCGGGACGATGAATATCACCGACGCGGCCATCAGGTAGTTGTAGGCCGTGAAGTGCGTGCTCTGGTACTGCTGCAAGCCAATGGAGAGGGTGAAGACGCTCGTGTTGGTGAGGAACAGCAGCGGCCCGATGAAGGCCGTCCAGGACGCGAGCGTCGTCATGATCACGACGGTCGCGATCACCGGCCGCGCGAGCGGCTGCACGATGCGCAGCAAGATGCGCAGGTGGCCCGCCCCGTCGATGCGTGCCGCCTCGATGACCTCACGGGGGATGCCGGCGAAGAACTGCCGCAGCAGGAAGATCGCAAGCGCGGACGAGAAGTAGGGAGTCACGAACTCCCCCACGACCGGTGGCGCCGCCAGGGGCAGCAGCGACCCGATCCAGCCGATGTGCTTGAAGATGATGTACCAGGGGATCATCACCGCTGGGAACGGCAACATGATGCTGCCGAGGACGACGGCGAAGGCCGGATTCCTTCCGCGCCAGCGCATGATGGACAGGGCATATGCGGCCGGCACGCAGGACAGCAGCGTACCAACGATCGTCGCCGCGGTGATGATCGCCGAGTTCGTGAAATACGTGCCGAAGGGGATGTAGTGCAGCGTCTGGCTGTAGTTGGCGAACTTGAGGTGGCTTGGCACCAGGCTCGGCGGCGTCTTGAAGATGTCACCGTTCGACTTGAGCGAGCTGGACAGCATCCACAGCAGCGGGACGAGGAACGCGAGCGCGACGAGCGCACCGGCGAGCGTGCGCAGCCAGCTGGCGAGCCGGCGCAGCTCCGGCGAGGCCGGTCCGCGGCGCGCGGCGGGGACGGTGCTCATGCTTCGAGCTTGCGGCTGACGAGGAAGAAGAGCCCGGTGACGATCCCGGACGCGACGAGCAGCATGACCGACATCGCCGCCGCCTCGCCCATGTGCAGGTAGCCGAAGGCCTGTTCGTAGATGTACAGGGCGTAGGTGAGCGTCGAGTTCGCCGGTGCGCCGAGGTCGTTCGGGCTGACGACGAAGGCCTGCTCGAAGAACTGGAAGTAGAACAGTGTGGCGATGACGACGTTGTAGAGGATCACCGGGCGCAGAAGCGGCAGCGTGATCCGCCGGAATGCCGCCCAGCGCCCCGCCCCGTCGACGGCGGCGGCCTCTTGCAGCTCGGAGGGGATCTCCTGGAGCGCTGCGAGGAAGGTGATCATGATCTGGCCGATCGCGCCCCAGAGCACCATCATCAGCAGCGCGTACTGAGCGAATCTGGGGTCGTCGAGCCAGCCGATCTCGTGCACTCCGAGGTAGCCGAGCAGATCGTTCAACAGCCCGTACTGCGGGTTCAAGATGAAGATCCACACGATCGCCGTCGCGACCGGTGGGACGACCGCTGGCATGAACATGACCGTGCGAAACGCCCGCGTGAGACGATCCTGACGGTTGAGCAGCACCGCCGTGCCGAGCCCCATGACGGTGCCGGCGACGACACCGACGACGGTGAGGAACAACGTGTTCCGCACCGACTGCAAGAAGACCGGATCGGCGAACAGGGTCTTGTAGTTCGACCATCCGACGAAGCTCGGTGGCGTGAGCAGGTTGTAGTTGGTGAAGCTCCAGTAGAGCGCCAGCGCGATCGGCAAGGTGACGAGCCCGAGGAAGCCGACCGCCCACGGGCTCATGAACAGCAGCGCCGAGCGACCGTCGCTGGTCGCTGTGCGTCGGCAGCCAGGGCGGTGAGCGCCGCCTGGGACGGGACTGGCGCGCCGGTGGGCGGAGCGACGGCCCGAGCCGGATGCCGCCGGCTGCTCGCCCGCAAGCCCCGGCCCGGCTGGGCCCGGCGCCAGCCCGCCGATCACCGTGCCGCTGCGTCGCGCATGCTCAGCCCACCTGTCGGGCGAGCAGCTTGAGCGCCGCCGCGGGCGAGGCGCCGCCGATCAGTGCCGAGTCCTGTGCCTGGCAGAGCTCGGTGGAGTACTGCGAGGAGATCTTCGACTGGCCCCAGGCGCGCGCATCCTTCGACTTCGACTCCTGCTCGAACACCTTGAATCGGGCGTCGTTCTCGAGCGGGAACTTCGGCACTGACACAAGTTGCGGGATGTTCGCGACGGTGTTGGCGAACTCGGAGGTGAGCTGCTTGTTCGTCGTCTCCCACTCGATGAAATCGAACGCTGCCTGCACGTTCTTCGAGCCGCGGGGGATGATCTGCGCGTTGGTGTCGATGAAGGTCGTGCCGCTGTTCTGGCCCATGCCGGCCGGCGCTGGCATCTTCGCCACGCCGATGTGCTTGGCGAGCGACGGGTTGTTCGCCTTGATGTACTGGAGCGTCCAAGGGCCGTCGAACATCATCGCCAGCTTCCCGGACTCGAATGGGTCACCGGCGGTCAGGTACGCGCCGGCGGACTGGATGAAGTTCGACACGTTGGTGGCGCCGAACTTGGTGTAGAAGCTCTTCTCCCAGGTGAGCGCCTCCCGCGCCCCAGGGGTGTCCGGTGTTGGCGTGCCGCTCGGCGAGTACCACGAGCCGCCGAACAGCCAGCCGTAGGACTCGAGCGGGCAGACTTGACCTTGGCTCGGACCTGGATAGTTCGGCGCGAAGCCGAGCTGGGTGATCTTGCCGCCCTGGATCTTGGTCAGCTTGATCGCGTCGGCGTAGAGCTGCTGGGTCGTTGCCGGCGGCTGGTTCGGGTTGAGCCCGGCTGCGGCGAAGAGCTTCTTGTTGTAGAGGAACCCGGCGAGGAAGTTCATGAACGGCAGCCCGTAGAGCGTGCCGTTCACCGTCACCGCGTCGAGCCCGGCCGGCACGTACTGCTTCAGACTCAGATGCGCTGCCTTGATGAGGTTCGTCAGCGGCTCGACCGCGCCGGAGGTCGCCCAACCGCCGAGCACCGAGGAGGTGCCGAGATCGATGATGTCCGGCGGGTTGCCGCCCGTGATCGAGGCGAGGATCTTGGCGTCGTTGGTGACGGGCGTCTCGGTGATCGTCACGTTCGGATGGAGCTTCTCGTACTGCGAGATCGCGGTCTTCAGCTCCTGTTCTTCATGCCCGCCGCCCCACTGCTGCCACATCGTGAGGTGGATCTTCGGCGCGGCGGCTGCAGCACCGACCGTCGGCAGGAAGAGCGCGGTACCGATCCCGGCGAGCAGCGGCAACATGACGATGGCGCGTCGGCGCCGGGTGCGAGTCAAGCGGCTCGTCGCATTTTGGATGCGCAGCGCGGACACTGGACCTCCCTTGTGAGCTGACGGGCGCATCTGACCGGCGGGTCGAGGCGTCGCCCAGCGGGCTCGCGCCTCCCGGCCAGTCGCGCGCAGCGGTATCCGGCCTGCGAACGCCAGCCCGCGGCGGCACACCGTCGCTCTGCTCGCCCGTTCAAATGAACGGTCATATCGGTTGTTCGATCAGCAAACGTTAGTGTACGCTCATCGATGATGTTCACGCAAGTGCGTACCATCGCCCACGCGCCGAGAGCCAGGGCAGGCCGGTGATGCGACCCGAGCAGCGTCACCAGGCGATCCTCGAGATGTTGATCGAGCGAGGTCGTGTCGAAGTTGACGCGCTCGTGAACGCGCTCGGCGCTTCGGCAATGACGGTACGCCGCGACCTCGCGATGCTCGAGTCGGCCGGCTCGCTGCGGCGCGTCTACCGCGGCGCGGAGCCGCAGCGCAGCGGCAGCTACGAGCCGCCGTTCGCCCTGCGGTCCCGGCTCAACGTCGAGGCCAAGCGGCGGATGGCGGGAACCGTGCGCGATCTCGTGAGGTCGGGTGAGACGGTGATCCTCGACGGCGGCTCGACCGGCGTCGCCATCGCCGAGGCGATCGCCGACCTTGCCGTCACCGTCTGCACGCCCTCGATGCGAGTCGCCAACGCCCTGCTCGCCTCGCCGAGCGTGCGGTTGATGCTGACCGGCGGCATCGTGCGCTCCAACGAGCAGACGCTCGTCGGCGCCTCGGCGCTGCAGACGCTCGGCGGGTTCCGCTTCGATACGTTCTTGATGACCGCCAGCGCCGCCCACGCCCGGCACGGGGTGACCGAGTGGAACCCTGACGACGCCGAGGTGAAGCGCGCCGCGCTGGCGAGTGCAGAGCGCTGCGTCCTCACCGTCGACACGAGCAAGTTCGGCCAGACCGCCTTCGCCCGTGTCGCCGGGTGGGACGACATCGACGAGCTCATCACCGACGCCGAGCTGCCCGACGATCTCGCCCTCGCCATCGACTCCGCAGGTGTGCGGCTTCGCGTTGCGGCAGCGCCTGCCGCAACGGGCGCGCGCACCGACGGCTCACCCGCGGGTCACGCCAGTTTGGCGCCGCCATCTGCAGCGACTGTCAAACCGGGCGCGCCCGCACCGTCGGTCCGGTCGCGCGGTCGCCGGCCGCGACCCCCCCGAGCCTGAGAGGTTCTGCCGTGAGCCTCACGCCCTTCGAGTTGGACATCGCCGGTGAGCCAGAGGCGTTGCGCAGCTTCGCCGCCAGCACGCTTCCGAGCGAGCTGGCGAGTCTTGAGCTCGATCGCTTCGACCGGGTCGTGCTCTCGGGGATGGGCGCCTCGCACTGCGCCGCCCATTCGGCCTGGCGCCGGTTCGTGGCGGCCGGGCGCCCGGCCTGGTGGGTTTCGACGTCGCACCTGCTCGACCGGCCGGAGCTCGTCGCCGGGCCGGCCCTGCTCGTGCTCACCTCCCAGTCCGGACGCTCGGGCGAGATCGTGGCGCTGCTCGAGAGACTCCCCTCCTCCCCGACTCGTCGCGTCGTCGCGGTGACCAACGACGCAGCAAGCCCGCTCGCCGAGGCTGCCACCGTCGTCGTCGAGCTGCACTCGGGCGACGAGGCGACGGTGAGCACGAAGAGCTACGCGAACAGCCTCGCCGCCCACGTCCGCCTCGCAGCGGCCCTTGGTCGCGGAGATGACGGACGCGTCGTCGCCTCAATTCTCGCCGCTGCCGACGCGCTCGAGTCGCTTGCACCTGACCTCGAGATCTGGGCGCTGCAGCTCCTCGCCGAACGCCAGCCGCGCATCGTCCTCGTCGCCGATGGTGAGCGAACGTCGAGCTCGCTCTTCGGCGCCCTGATCGTGAAGGAAGCGGCGAAGCTGCCCGCTGAGGGCTTCGTCGCCGGCGAGTTCCGCCACGGTCCGATCGAGCTCGCCGGTCCCGCCCTCGGCGCCGTGCTCTTTCGTGGGGCGGCGGGCGACGAGTCGCTTGGGCACCTCGCCGTCGACCTCGTCGGCACGGGCTCGCGGGTGCTCAACGTCGGCAGCACGAGGAACACCGGGGCCGACGGTTCGAGCGGCGACTGGGTCGCGACCGACGCTTCCGACGAGCTCGGCGCGCTTGTCTGCGATGCCAGGGTCGCCCAGCAGCTGTGCGTTGCGCTTGCCCGGGCAAACGGCGTCGAGCCGGGCGCGTTCCGCTTCGGCTCCAAGATCACGACCATGATCTGACGTGATGGTCGACTCAGCTGCAGGCCGCGCGGCAACTCCCAACGGTGGCGCAGCTGGCAGCGTCGCGGTGCTCGTCGCCGGACTCGACCTCGGGGGAACCGGCTCGCGTGTCGTCGTACGTGCCGGTGGCGAGGTTGTCGGGCAGCTCACCCTGCCGACTGCCGAGCTCGGCGCCGGCTCGGTAGACGAGCGCGTCGGACGCGTCGCCGCGGCGGTCCGCGGTGTAATGCCACCGGGCCACCGCCTCGTCGGCGTGGGGATAGGGGCGAGCGGCCCGATCACCCCCGACTGGAAGGTGATCACCAACCCCGACACCCTGCCGTGGTTTTCCGGCCTTCCCCTGACCGAACTGCTCGCCGCGGAGCTGGACGTCCCGGTGCGGCTCGAGAGCGACGCGGTTGCCGCGGCGCTCGGCGAGTACCATTTTGGTGCTGGCCGGGGCGCCCGTCAGCTGCTCGCTGTGACCATCGGGACCGGCATCGGCGTGTCGCTGTTGCGCGACGGCGTACCCTTCCGCACGGCAAACGGCCAGCACCCCGACGCTGGTCACCTTCCCGTCTTCGGTGACGACAATGTGTGTTATTGCGGCCTCCGCGGGTGCCTCGAACAGCACGTTTCGCGCCTTGGGCTCGAGACCCGCCTCGCCGAGGCGGGTCTCGCGTTCGCTCCGGGCGGGATCGATGAGCTACCGGAGTCGCCGGCACTGTCTGCCGCGCTGGAGGCGTACGGGCGAGACCTCGGCCGCGGACTCGAGGCGCTCGAGGTGGTTTACGGACCCGACCAAATCGTCGTGTGCGGAGCGTCGAGTCGGTCGTTTCACCGCTTCCAGTCGGCCGTCGCCACCGGCATGGCGCGCGCCCCCGGCTTTCGAAGCGGCGTTCCGATCGTACCGTGCGAGCTCGGCGACTTCGCGGGCGCCCTCGGAGCGACGACGCTCGTAGACGTGCCGCATGAGCGGCCAGCTCAGGCGCCGCTCCAAGATCGACCGGCTTGAGCCGGCTTGCGCAAGATGGCGTGCGCGTCCGAGGGCTCATCCGGTTCGCGCTCGGGCGGATGCGCCGTCGTGGCGCACAGTCGCGACGGCTCTGTACTCACCGCCCCGATCGCAGATACGAGAGTCCTGCGACCGATCGGCGTCCCTCCCGCGCCGGCGCGATGCGAGGCGGGCATCCGACATGCGGGGTGACGGCGGCAGGTCAGGCGAAGTCATCTTCGTTTCCGCCATTGAGCAACCTTCGCCTCGCGCAGGGACGTCACTGTCGTCGCGCGCGGCCGCCCCCCACCTCTGCCGACCGTGGTCACCGGGCCGGCTACGGCTCGATCTCCTCGATGCGCGGCGGCCCGTGTCCCACTTGCGCGAGGCTGAGCACGTCGAGCGAGGAGAGCTCGAGGTAGAGCCCGTCGTCCTCCGCGAGGCGCCGCTCCGCCTCCGCACGTGCCATCCATGCCGACGCCGAGCCGAACGGCGAGGTGTAGTAGACGTGGTGGCCGACGTAGCGGTGGTGGCGAGCCGCCAAGTTCCCTCGCCGCCTCCGCCGAGCACCTCTCGTGCCCGTACCGCCAGGAAGACCTCGTCGACGCGTCCCTCGTAGAGCTCGCCCAGGTAGTTCGTGTGCGTCGTGCCTTCGTCGCACATCGTCGGGGTGAGGAGGAAACTGAACCGCCCTGGGTTTCTTGGAGGCTCCATACCTTGGAAGGAAGGATGGAGCCATGCCCACCGAGACCTCGCCGAA
>JAKAOD010000476.1 GCA_021823365.1 Actinomycetes bacterium
GCAAGGATCAACCGGAGGTTGCGGTCTGCCCATGCGGGCACGATGACCAGCCAGACCCTGCGCACAGTGTCCTTTTGTACCCGCGGTTGCACCCGCGTCCCGCACGCCGGTGGAGTCCGGCCTCGGCGGCAGCGCTCCGCACCGTCTGGATCGGCGCCGACTTCACTCGGTAGGGTCGACCCACAAGAGCGCGAAGGGAGTCACGATGGCGCAGCGCACGGTGGACATCGAGACCGCAGACGGCATCTGCCCGGCTGCGCTCAGCATTCCCGAGGGAGAGGGCCCCTGGCCCGCGGTGATCATGTTCCCAGACGCCGGAGGGATGCGCGACACCATGCGGCAGATGGGTGAGCGGCTGTCGCATCTCGGTTACGTGGTCCTGGTACCCGACTTCTACTACCGCACAGGACCGTACGACCCCATCGACTTGCGCACGGCGTTCTCCACAAAGGCGTCGGCGGAAAGGATCATGGGCATGATGCAGGGCTACACCGTGGACTTCGTGGTGCGCGACGCCAACGCCTTCGTCGACTACCTCGACTCGCTGGCAGAGAAGGAGGAGGGTGGCGTCGGCACCACCGGCTACTGCATGGGCGGGCGGCTCTCGCTCGTGACTGCTGCGAACTTGGGCGCTCGCATCGCCGCGGCTGCATCCTTCCACGGCGGGAACCTCGCCAAGGCCGACGACCCCAACAGCCCCCACCACAAGGCTCGCGACATCAAGGCCGCGGTGTACGTCGCCGGGGCGATCGAGGACCAGTCGTTCCCCGACGAACAGAAGGACCTGCTCGAGAAGTCGTTGCGCGAGGCTGGCGTCGTCCACACCATCGAGACCTATCAGGGCCGCCACGGCTTCGCCGTCCCTGACAACCCGAGCTACGACGAAGCTGCAGACGTTCGGCACTGGAAGGCCACGGAGCAGTTCTTCGGATCCGCTCTCGGCTGAGGGCGGCGTGCCCGGCTGAAGGGGCGGTGCTGCACCATGGCGTGTTTGGTCGTCCACTGCCCCGATTGCAAGCGGTCGACGAGTCGACCGCTTGGGTGCACGCACAGGTCCACGCCGCAGTCGGGCGAGAATTCGGGGTCATGGTCGGGGTCATGATCGACGTGACCGAGGACCGATTCGAGGAGATGGTGTCGGAGGCACTCGACTCGCTGCCTCGAGAGCTCAGCAGCCGCATCGACAACGTGGCCATCGCGATCGAAGACGGCAGCCCTGAGAGCCGGTTGCTCGGGCTCTACGAAGGCATCCCCCTCACCAGACGGAACCTCGGATACACGGGGGTGACGCCGGACCGGATCACGATCTTCCGCCTGCCGATCCTCGCCCGCAGCACGAGCGAGGAGGACGTGAGACAACAAGTCCGCCGGACCGTTCTCCACGAGGTCGGTCACTACTTCGGAATCGGGGATTGCCGGCTGCGTGAGCTCGGCTGGTGAGCCGCAGCGGTTCTCCGGACATGTCTCAGCGAGGGGCGCCCAGTACCATGTGCTCGTGGGGCGTGCCTGCGGAGTCGCTCACAGCCAGCTCGCGAGCCCGGCACCGGAACGCCCTCAGGTAGACGTGCACGTGGCACGCATCGCTCGCTTCGGATCGAGCACGGTGTACTGCTACCCGCACTCGGACACCTAGCGTCGCCGGCCATGGCCCTCTCGCCATCTCTCCACGACGCGATAAGCCTGCGCCTGGCGGCGTCGGACCAGCGCTACACGCGGCTGCGACGGATCCTGGTCGAGACCCTGGCGGCTTCGGCGCGGCCGCTCACCGTCCCAGAGATCCTTCAGGCCGCGCGCGGGCTGCCCCAGTCGAGCGCCTACCGGAACGTGACCGCCCTGATCGAGGCCGGGGTGGTCCGGCGGATCGCGGGCCCCGACGACCACGGGTTGTTCGAGCTCTCCGAGGAGTTCTCCGGGCACCACCACCATCTGGTCTGCGCCTCGTGCGGCAAGGTCGAGGATGTCGAGCCGTCGGAGAGGCTGGAGCGGGCGCTGAGCGAGGCGGTGCGCGCGATCGGGGACGCCCAGGGTTACCGGGTCACCGAGCACCGCGTGGAGCTGTTGGGCCTCTGCCCGGACTGCAAGTCGGCCTGAACCGCCCTACACCGCGACCGGCGCCGAGTGTCTGCCGGTGCGCGTACGCGGCTCGTCGGGACGCCGGCCTCGGGCTTTCCGACTGCCGGTTAGCATAAGAGTGATTATCATTCCGTTGCCGGGCCAGGAGAGGTCGTCCCGGGCCAGGAGAGGTCGTCCCGGGCCAGGAGAGAGAGGAGGAGCGAGAAGGAGTGTCCATGCGGATTCGAGCCAAGCCACGCCCCTCGAGGACCGTCGTCGTCGCCCTCGCCGCCCTCCTCGGAGCGGCCTGCGCCTGTGCCCCCCTCGCTGGCGCTGCACCGAGCGGCAGGCCCAAGACCGTCGTGGCAGTGGCCGCGGAGAACGAGTACGCCGACGTCATCTCACAGATCGGAGGACGCTACGTGACGGTGACGGCGATCATGAGCAACCCGAACACCGATCCCCACACCTTCGAGTCGAGCGCGCGGGTCTCCCGGGAGGTGAGCGCGGCTCGTCTGGTCGTTCAGAACGGGCTCGGGTACGACTCGTTCATGGCCCGTGTCGTGC
>JAKAOD010000033.1 GCA_021823365.1 Actinomycetes bacterium
GATCTCACTACGACGGCACGCTCGTGAAGGCCGGCGCCCTGGTCCCGTGGAACTCGTTCATGGCCGGCGGCAAGGTCGTCACGGCGTCGAACATGCTGCCGGTCGTATGGGCAAACGGTCTGGTCAAGGGACAGCACTACCGCCTCGAGACCGACCTCAAGGTCTCCGAGGTCTTCTACAACGTCGACCTGTTCAAGAAGGCAGGCATTGCGACGCCGCCGGCGACCTGGACCGAGCTCGCCACCGACGCGGCGAAGCTGAAGGCGCTCGGCGTCATCCCGATTGGCTGGAAGGACTCCTCCGCGCACATCCTGCCCGCGTTCATGAGCAACGGCGGGACGCTGCTCAAAGGGAGCAACAGCGTCGGCACCTCGGTCAACTTCGCCACGCCGGCGGGGACGAAGACCTTCTCGTACTTCCGCTCGCTCTACGGCGCGAACGAGCTGCAGCTCCACCACGGCACGACCCTGCGCGAGGACCTCGCGGCCGGCAAGATGGCGATGATCGACGGGACCTCCGCCGGCTACGCGAAGGTCCTCGACGCCGTGAGCGGCAAGTTCCCCGTCGGCGCGTTCGTCGAGCCGGCAGGCTCGACCGGTCACGCGGCGAACCTCGCGCAGGGTCTCGGCTTCGTCTTGCCGAAGGGCCACACGAAGGCGCAGGACAGGGCCGCCTGGACCTTCGTCAGCTGGTGGTTCGAGCCCGCACAGCAGATCACCTTCGCCGAGCGGACCGGCTACACGCCCGAGACGCGAGCCGCGATCGCCGCTATGCCCGCGAGCTTCCTCCGCACGCACCCCGGGCTCGCGGCGTCGATCGGCGCCGGGACGTCCCCGTACACGGTGCCGCGGCCGGTGAGCGACAGCTACAACGAGGTCCAGGCGTCGATCGACGCGACGTTCTTCGACGCGGTGACCGGCAAGCAGTCCGTCGCCTCGGCGCTCAAGACGCTCGAGCAGCAGGGCAACTCCTACATGAGCGGCGCGAGCGAGCTGTAGGGACGTGTCGAGCAAGCCCGGCGAGACGAGGAGGATCGACGAGGTGGCGGCGGCGGGCGCTGGCACCGTCCCCCGCGAGCTTCACGACCCCGACCATCGCCATCACGACGTGCGCGGCGGGAGTGCCCGCGCTGCCGTGTTCGGCATCAGCGACGGGCTCGTGTCGAACGCCTCGCTCATCCTCGGCATCGACGGCGCGCACCCAGCTGCGTCCGTCGTCCGTCTCGCCGGGCTCGCCGGCCTCCTCGGCGGCGCGTTGTCGATGGCGAGCGGCGAGTACGTCTCGATGCGCGCCCAGGCCGAGCTGTTCCAGCGCGAGCTCACCGTCGAGCGCGCCGAGATCGCCCGCCACCCCGAGGGCGAGCGCCGCGAGCTCGCCCTCATCTACGAACGCAGGGGTGTCGCGCCCGAGGTCGCCAGCGATCTCGCCGCCCAGATGATGGCGACCCCGGAGGGCGCGCTCGAGACCCACGCGCGCGAGGAGCTCGGCATCGACCCCGACGAGCTCGGATCGCCGGTGAAGGCCGCCGCCTCCTCTTTCGCGTCCTTCGCTGTCGGTGCCGTCATCCCTCTCGCGGGCTTCCTCGTCGCGACGGGGACGGCGGCGACGCTCGCAGGGGTCGCATTCAGCGCGCTCGCGGCTGTCGCCGTCGGTGGGACGCTTGCGCTCTTCACGGGGCGGCCGTTCTGGGTCTCGGGCCTGCGGCAGCTCGCCCTCTGCGCCGGCGCGGCGGCGATCACCTTCGGGATCGGCGCGCTCGTCGGGCACCACGGGTCCCTGTGAGCCGCGCCGAGCGCCCGGACCAGCGGTCATGACACAGACCGTGCGAGCGAGACAGCCGAGGTAGGAGCAACGTGGCACAGATCGAGATGCTGGGCCTGAGGAAGAGCTACGGGGCGGACACCGTCGTCGACGGGATCGACCTCGAGGTCGCGGACGGCCAGTTCGTCGTGCTGCTCGGACCTTCCGGGTGTGGAAAGACGACGACGCTCCGCATGATCGCCGGACTCGACAAGATCAACAGCGGAGAGCTCCGCTTCGACGGCAGGCTCATGAACGACGAGCCGCCCGACCGCCGCGGCGTCGGCATGGTCTTCCAGCACTACGCGCTCTACCCCCACATGACCGTCGCGGGAAACCTCTCCTTCGGTCTCGAGTCGCGGCGCGGGCGCGGGTCCCGGCGGGCCGCCAAGACCTACGAGCGCGCCCGGGTCCGGGAGGTCGCCGCCCTGCTCGAGCTCGAGCACGTCCTCGACCACCGGCCGAAGGAGCTCTCCGGCGGGCAGCGCCAGCGCGTCGCCCTCGGGCGGGCGCTCATCCGCGAGCCGGACGTCTTCCTCCTCGACGAGCCGCTCTCGAACCTCGACGCGAACCTGCGCGAGCGGATGCGGATGGAGCTCGCGCGGCTCCACGAGGCCGTGCCCGTGACGACGGTCTACGTCACCCACGATCAGGGCGAGGCGCTCACGCTCGCCGAGGTCCTCGTCGTCATGCACGAGGGGAAGATCCGCCAGTCCGGCCCTCCCGGCGAGGTCTACGACCGCCCCGCCGACACCTTCGTCGCCGGCTTTCTCGGCTCGCCGGGCATGAACCTGCTCCCGGTCGACCCCGGCGCCGGCGCACCCCCGCCGGTTCGCCTGCCCCCGACGGCCTCGTCAAGCCTCACTCAGGGAAAGGGCGTGACGTTCGGCATCCGCCCCGAGCACCTCGAGCTGTGCAGCGCCGGCACGCTGACGCTCGCGACCGTCACGTGCCGCGTGCACATGGTCGAGAACCTGGGGAGCCACCTGCTCGTCCACGCCTCGCTCCCCCCGCCCGCGGAGCACGCGATCGTCGCGCACCTCGAGCCCGGTGTACCGCTGCGCCGCGGTGAGGAGATCACGCTTGGGGCTCAGGAGTCGAACGTCCACCTCTTCGACGGGCTCAGCGGCCGCCGTCTCGGCGGGCACGAGGCGCGCGAGCGGGTCGCGGTGACGGTGTGAGCCGCTCGGCTGGGGTGGCCGACGCCCCCGTCCGCGACGCGCCGCGGCGCCTCGCGGATGTCGGGCCGTCGGCGCGGTCGCGTGACGTGCCGGCGCCGGCGCCGGCGCTCCGCCGTGCCGCGGGCGCTCGCCTGCGGCGCGTGAAGGACCAGCTCGTCGCGTACGGGCTCCTCTCCCCCGCGATCGCGGTCTTCGGCGTCTTCTTCTACGTCCCTGCGATCTACCTGCTGTACATCTCGTTCTTCCACTGGGGCGTGCTGTCATCCGCGACGACATTCGTCGGGCTCGAGAACTTCCGGCGGCTCTTCGCCCAACCACTGTTCTGGCATTCTCTCGCAACCAGTGGCTACTACACCTTGGTCATGATCCCTGCGACGGTCATGCTCTCGCTCGGGATCGCCCTCGTGCTCCGGGAGGCGGTCACGGCCCGGCGGGGCGGCGTCTGGCGCGCCGCGGTGTTCCTGCCACACGTGACACCCGTCGTCGCGACGTCGATCATCTGGGTCTGGATCTTCAACCCCCAGTTCGGTCTCGCCAACTTCGTGCTCGGGCTGTTCCACATCCCCGCGCTCGGGTGGCTCGACTCGACCCAGTGGGCGCTGCCCGCCGTCATGATCGACAGCCTCTGGCACTCCCTCGGGCTCTACGTGATCATCTTCCTCGCGGGCCTTGCCAACGTGCCGCGTGACCTCGTCGAGGTCGCCCGCCTGGACGGCGCGCGGCGGCAGCGGATCTTCCGCCGCATCATCTGGCCGCTGCTCTCGCCGACGACGCTGTTCGTCGTCATCCTCGCGACCGTCAACAGCTGGCAGGCGTTCTCGCAGATCTACACGATGACGGGCGGGCCCCACGGGGGGGCAGGCGGCCCCGCCTTCTCGACGACGACGGACGCGCTGATGGTCTACCAGACGGCATTCGCCTACGACCACTTCAGCCTCGCCGCGGCGATGGCGCTCGTGCTGTTCGCGATCATCTTGACGCTGACGATCATCCAGAAATGGATCTCGAACCGACTGGTGTTCTACCGATGAGCGCGCGGCCGGGCCGAGCAGGCGAGCACACTCACGAGGAGAGGAGGCGAGGTGGCCGCGTCGACCCGCTGCGCATCCTGCGCTGGGCGGCCGTCGTCATCATCGCGGTGCTCTTCTCCTTCCCCCTCTACTGGGTCGTCGTCACGGCGTTCAACGCGCACGGAAGGGTCTACTCGCTTCCGCCGAGCTTCGTGCCCGCGTTCCACGCGGGGGCGTTCACCTACGTCGTCGCCCACACGAACTGGCTCCGCGCCATGGCGAACACCGTCCTCGTCGCGGGTTCGACCGTCATCCTCGTGCTCGCGACCTCCGCCATGGCCGGCTACGCGCTCGCCGAGCTCTCGTTCAAGGGGCGAGGCGTCGTCTTCTTCCTCGTTCTCGGCGTCATCATGCTCCCGGCCCAGGCGCTGCTCGTGCCCCAGTACGCCGTCGCGATGCACCTGCGCATGCTGAACTCCTACACGGTCCAGATCCTCCCGTTCGCGGCGAGCACCTTCGGGGTGATCCTGTTCCGCCAGTTCTTCAAGGGACTGCCGCGCGCCTACTGGGAGGCGGCGCGCCTCGAGGGCGTCGGGCATCTCCGGTACATCTGGCGCGTCGCGCTCCCGCTCGCTCGCCCGGCCGTCGTGACGGTCGCGCTTCTCAGCTTCATCAGCTCGTGGAACCAGTTCCAGTGGCCGCTCATCATGACGACGTCGACCTCGATCCAGCCGATCGAGGTCGCGCTCAGCCACTACATGCAGACCTTCGAGGCGAACTGGCGCAAGCTCACCTCGGCCGTGCTCCTCGCCCTGCTCCCGATCGTGCTGCTCTTCCTCCTCCTCCAGCGCCACATCGTCGCCGGGGTCGCGGGTCGAGACAGCGGCGTCAACTCCTGAGCGAGCCGCCCGTCCCGGCGATGGCAGACTGTCGGCGATGACAGCACCGGCTCGGCCGGTCACGGTCTCGGGCCGGTGCTCGGCGTCGCTCCTCGTCGTCGAGGACGACGAGGAGCTTCTCTCCGCCACGTGCCGCCACCTGCGCGACGAGGGCTTCGCGGTCGAGGCGGCCTACGACGGCGAGGAGGCGCTCGCACGCCTGCTCTCGCCTGGGCCCCACGCCGTCGATGCCGTCGTGCTCGATCTGCTGCTTCCCGGACTGAACGGGCGGGAGGTCTGCTACCGGCTCCGTGCAGCGGGCTGCTGGGTGCCCGTCATCATGGCGACCGCCTTCGGGGAGCTCGAGGACAGGCTCCAGGGATTCCGCGACGGCGCGGACGACTACCTCGTCAAGCCCTTCAGCCTCGCCGAGCTCACCGTCCGCCTCCAGGCGATCCTCCGCCGCGGCGGCGGCGCGAGCCAGAGCATCCTCCAGGTCGGCAACCTGCGCATCGACCTGCTCGCGCACCGCGCGACGCGCGGCGACGACGAGATCCGCCTCTCACCGCGCGAGATCGCGCTCCTCGAGCTGTTCATGCGCCGGCCCGGGCTCGTCCTCAGCAGGGAGACGATCGCCGCCTCGGTCTGGGGACGGCGCGACGGCGTCTCGGCGAACCTGCTCGAGCAGTACGTCGCCCGCCTCCGTCGAAAGCTCGACGCCCCTGACGGGCGCTCGGAGATCGAGACCATCCCCCGAGTGGGCTACCGCCTCCGGCCCTCGGAGTGACGTCGTGACGATCCGTCTCCGCCTCGCCCTCATCGTCGCGGCGACGACCGCGGCCCTCGTCGCCGTCGGCGCAGTCGCGTTCCAGGCGAGCCTCTCGTCCAGCATGCGGAGGGCGCTCGAAGACTCGCTGCGCCGGAGCGCCGCGCGGATCACGGCAGACCTCTCGGTGCGCCCGGGCGTCGTCGGGACGGGCTCGGTCTCGAGAGACCCGGCGCACGACGACACCGTCGAGCAGGTCCTGCTGCCGAGCGGGGCGGTCGAGCTCACGACGACCCACGCCGGAGACGCGCGCCTTCTCGACCTTGCCGAGCTCGGCCGGGCGCGGCACGGCGTCATCTACGTCGAACGCTCACGGGCAGCGTGGCACAGCCCGCGCCTGCTCCTCGCCGAACCGCTGCCCGGGGCGGCGCGCGGCGTGCTCGTCGTCGGTCTGTCGCTCGACGAGCTCGAGAACGCGACGGCCCGCGCCCGCGACGTCCTCGCCGTCGGGGGCCCGCTCGTCGTCCTCGCCGCCGCGCTCGGCGCATGGCTGCTGGCGAGCCGGGCGCTGCGCCCGGTCGAGCGGCTCCGCGCCGAGGCAGCCGCGATCTCGGCGCGCCCGCCGGATCGCCGGATCGCCGAGCCGGGCACGAACGACGAGATTGCGAAGCTCGCGAGGACGCTCAACAGCCTGCTCGACCGCCTCCAGGGCGCGCTGACCCACCAGCGCGAGTTCGTCGCCGTCGCGAGCCACGAGCTCCGGACGCCGCTCGCCGTGCTCCAGGCCGAGATCGAGGTCGCTCGACGCCCGGGGCGGACCGAGGACGAGATGCGCCGGTCGCTCGCGGTGCTCGAGCCGCGGGTCGCGCAGCTCGCGCGACTCGCGTCGGACCTGCTCCTGCTCGCCCGGGGTGACGAGGGCGCCCTCGGGCTCGACGTCAAGACCGAGCGTCTCGAGCCGCTCGTCGCCGAGTCGCTCAGCGCCCTCTACGGCGTCGCCGCGAGCCGCGGGGTGAGCCTCGCACTCGACGCCGATCCGACCATCGCCGCCTCGGTCGACGCGGGGCGATTCCAGCAGATCGTGGACAACCTCGTCGCCAACGCGGTCCAGCACGCCGCCGGCACGACCCTCGTCCAGGTGTTCCTGCGCCTCGAGGGCCACGATGCGATCCTCGAGGTGCGCGACCGGGGACCGGGATTCCCCGACGACCTCCTCGCGCGGGCGTTCGAGCGCTTCACCCGCGGCGAGTCGGCGCGGCGCGGCGCCGGCCTCGGCCTCGCGGTCGTCCGCCTGCTCGTCGAGGCGCACGGCGGCACGGTGGACGCGTGCAACGTCGGCGAGGGGGGCGCGAGCGTCGTCGTCCGGCTCCCCGGCCGGGCGGTCGATGCCGTCGAGCACCTGCTCGCGTGAACATGGACGGGAGAGGCCCGCTCGCGCCAACGGGTCTGGCGCGGCCCTGCGAGTGGCCGGGAACAGCGGACCAGCGAGGAGAAGCCGTGCACATCGTCGTCGCCGTCAAGCAGGTCCCGAGCCCTGAGTCGCTCGCCCTGGGGTCGACCGGGCGCCTGGAGCGCGAGGGCGTCCCCCTCGAGATGAGCGCCTACTGCCGGCGCGCCCTCGCAAAGGGCGTCGAGCTCGCGCGCGCGACAGGGGGGCGCTGCACGGTCGTCACGCTCGGCCCGCCGTCTGCCGAGGACGTGCTGCGCGAGGCGCTCGCCTACGGCGCCGACGACGCAGTGCTCGTGAGCGACCCCGTCCTCGCCGGCTCGGACACCCTCGTGACCGCCCAGGCGCTCGCCGCGCTGCTCGAGGTCGAGGGACGCCCCGACCTCGTGCTCGTCGGGCGGTCCTCGCTGGACGCAGAGACGGGACAGGTCGGCCCGCAGATCGCCGAGCTGCTCGACCTGCCGTTCGCCGGCGCCGTGCGTGAGCTCGAGCTGGACGCGACGGGGCGGCGCGTGCGCCTTCGCTGCGAGCAGGACGACGGCGGGTGCACCCTGTCGGTGCGCCTCCCCGCGGTTCTCGCCGTCGCCGAGCGCCTCTGCAGACCCGCGAAGGTCCCTGCGACGGAGTGGGCGGCGATCCCGGCCGCGCGCATCCGCACGCGCCGCGCCGACGAGCTCGGGTCGCCTGCGCCGGCGGGCGCCTCGAGCCCGACGGTCGTCGAGGCGATGCGGCCGATGCCCGCGCACCGGTCGCCCCACCGCTGCAGCGGGTCGCTCGACGAGCAGGTGCGCACCGCCGTCGCGCTCCTCGACGAGCGTGGTGCGCTGTCCGAGGAGCCCGCGCCGCCGCCGGCGCAGGTTGCCTCACGGGCGTGCGCCCCGCGCTCGGGCGGCGAGCGCCTCGTCGCCGTGCTCGTCGAGCCGGACCGGCGCGACGTCACTCGCGAGATGCTCGGCGCTGCGGCCACGCTCGCCGCGTGCCTCGGCGGCGAGGTCGCCGCCGTGGTCACCCGGTCCGAACAACCCCGGGAGCTCTCGTCCTGGGGTGCCGACCGCCTCGTCGAGGTGACCGGCGCCCTCGTCGAGGAGGACTTCGCGCACTCCGTCGCCAGTTGGGCACGCGAGCGGCTGCCGGAGGTCGTCCTCGCCCCGGCGACGTCCTTCGGGCGCGAGGTCGCCGCGCGCGTCGCCGCGTCGCTCGGCGCCGGGCTCGTCGGCGACGCGCTCGACCTCGAAGTGGGCGGCGGCCGCCTGCGCTGCACGAAGCCGGCCTGCGGTGGGAGCCAGCTCGCGACGATCGCCGTCACGTCGGCGGTCCAGCTCGCGACGGTCCGCCCGGGCATGCTCCCTGTCCTCGTCGCGCGCCCGAGCTCGGCGGACGTCCCGACCGAGCGCGTCGCGGCGCGTCCGGGAGGTCGGATCGAGATCGTGGCGCGCTGGCGCGACGACGACCTCGAGACGCTCGCGCGCGCCTCGGTCGTCGTCGGCGTCGGCGCGGGCGTCGCGCCCGAGGACTACGGCGAGGTCGAGGCGCTCGCGGAGGTGCTCGGCGCCGAGCTCGCCGCGACGCGCAAGGTCACCGACCAGGGCCATGTCGCGCGCTCGCGGCAGCTCGGCATCACCGGCCGGAGCATCTCCCCGCGCCTGTACGTCGCGCTCGGGGTGAGCGGCAAGCTCAACCACCTGATCGGCGTCCGGGGCGCCGGCACGATCCTCGCCGTGAACAGCGACCCCGACGCGCCGATCCTCGCGAGCTGCGACGTGGCCGTCGTCGGCGACTGGCGCGAGGCGGCCCGGCTGCTCCGCGACGAGCTCGCCCGGCGCGAGGTCCCCGCGTGAACGGCGGGCCGCGGCGACGCGACGGCGGGCAGGGCACCGCGCCGGCCCGGCGCACGGGTGGAGGCGATCCGGGCCCGGCGCCCTGACGGGCGCAACAATGGCGCGATGAACGGTCACCTGATCACCGCCGACGGGGCGCACCACGACCTCGACGCCCAGAACGTGCAGCGCCTCCTGGACACCTCGGCGCGCTTCTGGCTCGATCTCGACGGTCTCGACCCGGAATCGGGAGGAGCGCTGCTTCGCGACGTGTTCGGCTTTCATCCGCTTGCCTTGGAGGACGCCGAGCACTTCGGGCAGCGCCCGAAGCTCGACATCTACGACGGCTACGTCCTGATGGTCGTCCACGGCGCGACGTCCGAGGGCCGCCTCGTCGAGGTGCACTGCTTCTACTCTGCGAGCTACCTCGTGACCGTGCACCACGACCCCTGCCCCGATCTGGTGGCGCTGGCCGCGCGGCTCGGCCGGCACGCGGGTCCGGTGCAGGACCACGTCATGCTCCTCTACCGGGTCGTCGACGCGCTCGTCGACGGTTTCTTCCCGGTGCTCGCCCGCCTCGACGACCGGATCGACGAGCTCGAGGACGAGATCCTCCAGCGACCGACGGACCAGCAGCTCGGGCAGCTGTTCGACATGAAGCGCTCCCTCATCGCAATGCGCAAGGTCGTGACCCCAGAGCGCGACATGATGGCCTCGCTGCTCGCCGGCGGCGACGAGCTGCCCGGCATGACGCCCGACGCCGAGCGCTACTTCCGGGACCTCTACGACCATCTCGTCCGCGTCAGCGACCTCGTCGACAGCTACCGCGACCTGATGACCGGAGCCCTCGACACGCACCTGTCGACGGTGTCCAACCGGCTGAACGTCGTCATGAAGCAGCTCACCATCATCGCAACGGTGTTCCTCCCGATGAGCTTCATCACCGGTTTCTTCGGGCAGAACTTCGGCTGGATGGTCGACCGCCTCGACTCTCTCGGCGTCTTGCTCGGCCTCGGCGTCGGCCTTCAGGTGGTCGTCGCCGCGGCGCTCGTCGTCCTGTTCCGGCGCCGCGGGTGGCTCAGCGCCGACGGCACCGTCCCGCCGGCAAGACCGGCGGCGCGCCCGCACGCCGAGCCCTCGCAGCGCTGGCACCTGCTCGGCGCGAGCAGGACCGGCGGGCAGACCTAGCCGCCCCCTGCTCAGGGCCTTCCGGCCTCGACGATGCGGCGGGCGCGGCGAGACCGAGGCCCGCCAGGACGACGACGGCAGACAGTGCGAGCTTCCTCATCGGCGGCCAACTCTCGCTCCGGGGCCGGGACCCCGGCCCGACCGTTGCCGGGTGATCCCACCTGGGCACGGCGACGCGACGCCCGTGCGGTCGCCGGTTGCCGGTCGCCGGTTGCCGGTTGCCGGTCGCCGGTCGCGCCGGTGGCCGTCGCCCGGCGCCGTCAGCGGAAGCAGGTCTGCAGCCGCTCCACGACCCAGTAGCCGTCGTCGACGAGGAGCGCCTCGTCGAACTTGTCGAAGGCCGTGCAGGGATGGGAGATGCCGAACCCGACCCGGTCCCCCGGGCGGAGCCCGCCCGCTGGGCCGTTCGGACCGAGACGCAGATAGCCGTGCTGGTCGTCGAGCGCCACGACGGCAAGGTCGTGGACGTCCTCCACGGCGCAGCCGTCCGCACGAGCCAGGTGGAGCGGAAGGGGAAGCCCGAGGTCGAAGGACACGTCGCGCTTCCCGAGCCCCACGATCGCGCGGCCGGGCTCCGGCGCCGACAGCACGTTGGCCCACACCTCGAGCGCCGGGCGGAGGCGGGACCCGCTTCGGTCCCCGCCCGCGGCGAGCGGCGACACCGTCTCGTAGACGCCGTGGTCGTGGGTGACGTAGCAACCTGCCCGCACGACGAGCCGAGCGCTGTGCCCGCCGTAGTCGGCGCCGCGCCCGAGAAGGGCGGCGACCCGGTCGAAGTACTTGCTGCCACCGGCCGAGACGATGAACGGCTCGGCACCGCCGAAGGCTCCCGCGACGGCGAGCTCCCGAGCGAGGCGCCGGAGGGAGTCGAGGTAGTCGTCGACACGGCAGAGGGTCTCGCCCGAGCGGTCGGAGCCGAGGCCGCCCTCGTAACCCTCGACACCGCGCAGCACGAGGTGCGGTGCCGAACCCACCGACGCGGCGACCCGGCACGCCTCCTCGAGCGAGCGCGCCCCGCAGCGGCCTGCCGGCGCGCCGAGCTCGACGAGGACGCCGAGCGGTCGTCCAGCGTCAAGGTCGGCAAGGCCGCGCTCGAGAACCTCGACGCCTGCAGCCGAGTCGACGAGGCACATCACCTCGACCGCCTCGATGCCAGGACCCGCCCCGAGCCACTCGATGTCGCGCCGGGCAACGACCTCGTTGGCGATGAGCACCCTCGGCGACCCGGCGGCGGCGGCAACCTTCGCCTGGGTGACGTCGGCCACCGTGATCGCCCACGCGCCCGCCCGGAGCTGGCGCTGGAAGATCGCCGGCGCCATGGTCGTCTTCCCGTGCGGCGCGAGCTCGAAGCCGCGCTCCCGCGCGTAGCGGGCCATCAGCCCGACGTTGTGATCGACGGCCGACTCGAAGACCGTGAGGACGGGAAGCGTAACGTCGCCTCGCGCGACGCTCGTCCCGCCGGGCCGGGCCGGGCCGGGCCGCGCCCGTCCGGCCCCCCCTGTTCGCGTCCACGTCCTCGACCTCCGCGCCCTGTCGACGTCCCCTTGCCCGAGTTGCCGAGGCACACCGTAGAGCGACGGGCGCGCCGGCACCGGCTGCCGGCACCGGCTGCCGTGACCGGCTGCAGGGCCGTCGCGGCCGCGCCGGGGCGGCATGCGGCGCAGCCTGTGACGGGGTCGAATAGGGTTCCTTCCGTGGTCAGGGATCGTTCGGGGGTTCGATGAGCGCGGATGGCTCGCCGGGGGACGGCGAGGCCCCGCCGAAGAATGCGACCGGGGGCGCCGGGGCAAGGTCCCTCGCCCTCGGCGTGCTCGAGGAAGCCGGCGACCGCGAGCGGCGGGTCGCGGTGGTCCCGGAGGACGTCGGCCGCTTCGCCGCTGCGGGGATCTCGCTCCTCGTCGAGAGCGGCGCGGGCGAGCGCGCGTGGCAGCGTGACGATGCCTATCGCGCCGCCGGCGCGACCGTCGGCCCGCGCGCCGACGTCGTCGCGAGCTGCGACGCGATCGTGAGCGTCGCCAGGCCCGCGCAGGACGCGATCGACCTGCTCCGTCCCGGCCAAGCAGTCGTCGGGCTCCTGCAGCCCCTCGTCGACCCGGGCTTCACCAGGGAGCTCGCCGCCCGCGGCGTCACGGCGGTGAGCCTCGACGGCCTGCCGCGCACGTTGAGCCGCGCGCAGGCGATGGACGCCCTCACCTCCCAGGCGAACGTCGCCGGCTACAAGGCGGCCGTCCTCGCCGCCGACACCTTCGGGCGCTACTTCCCCCTCCTCATCACCGCGGCGGGCACCTCGAAGCCGGCGAACGTCCTCGTCCTCGGTGCCGGGGTCGCCGGGCTGCAGGCCATGGGCACGGCTCGCCGCCTGGGGGCGGTCGTCACCGGCTACGACGTGCGGCCCGCGACGCGATCGGAGGTCGAGTCGGTCGGCGCGC
>JAKAOD010000477.1 GCA_021823365.1 Actinomycetes bacterium
GCCGTGCGGGCGGAGCTCGAGGCGCTGCGCGGCGCGCTCGAGGCGCTGCGCTCGGGGTTCGAGGACCTCCGGACGAGCCTCGGCGGCTGAGCGGCGCGGGGAGCCGGCGCGGGGAGCCGGCGCGGGGAGCCGGCGCGGGGAGCCGGCGCGGGATCAGCTGAGCCGCTCGACGACCATCGCCATCCCCTGGCCGCCGCCGACGCACATCGTCTCGAGGCCGACCACCTTGTCCGCGTCCTCGAGGCCGTTCAAGAGCGTCGTCATGATGCGCGCACCCGTCTGCCCGAACGGGTGCCCGAGGGCGATCGCCCCTCCATGGACGTTCAGCTTGTCCCACTCGATCCCGAGCTCGGCGGCGCACGGGATCACCTGCGCGGCAAAGGCCTCGTTGATCTCTACCAGATCGACGTCGTCGATGGTCATCCGCGCGCGCTCGAGCACCCTTCGCACGGCGTCAACCGGCCCGAGCCCCATGATCTCGGGGTTCAGGGCGGAAACGGCGCTCGCGACGACTCGCGCGAGCGGCGTGATTCCGAGCTCGCGCGCTCGGGTGTCGCTCATCACGACCACCGCCGCCGCGCCGTCGTTCAAGGGGCAGGCGTTGCCGGCGGTGACGGTCCCGCCCTCACGGAACACGGGCTGCAGCTGTGCCAGCCCTTCCAGGGTGGTGTTGGGTCGCGGACCGTCGTCCTTCAGCACCTGGGTGCCGTTCGGGGTCGTGACCGGGATGATCTCGCGCTCGAAGAACCCGTTCTCGGTCGACGCGACCGCACGCGCCTGCGACATGAGCGCGTACTCGTCCTGCGCCGTTCGGCTGACGTTCTTGTGCTCGGCGACGTTCTCGGCGGTCTGGCCCATCGCGATGTACACGTCGTCCAGCCCGCCGTGCGGCTCCCAGGGGTCGGTCACCTTCGGCGCGCGCGCGGCCGTGCGCGCCTCGGCCTCCTCGAACGCCCCGTTGTGGGGGCCCGAGTCGGCGAAGCCGTTCAGGTATCGGCTCACAGTCTCGACGCCCGCGGCCACGAAGATGTCGCCCTCCCCCGCCTTGATGGCGTGAGCCGCCATACGGATGGTCTGCAGCGACGACGAGCAGTACCGGTTGACGGTGACACCCGGTACGTCGTCCAGCCCGGCCATCACCGCGACCACGCGGGCAATGTTGTAGCCCGACTCCCCGGCGGGCTGCGCGCAGCCGACGATGAGGTCCTCGATCAGATGCGGATCGATCTGCGGCACCTTGTCGAGAACGGCCTTCACGACGTGCGCGGCGAGATCGTCAGGCCTGCAGTCGACGAGCGAGCCCTTGTTGGCCCTCCCGATGGGCGTCCGGCCGGTGGCGACGATCACGGCTTCAGGCATTCGACACCTCTCCTCGCTCTCAGGCGCCGCACAGGGCCTCGGAGACACGATCCAGATCCGGCGTGCCTCTTCCGGGCGAGGATCCACCCCGGCCGTGCATCCGGTCCGAGCCCTGAAGTTACCAGCGGGTAATTCGAACGGCGCGATTCTCCGAGGAGAACGTAGCGGGCGCTGTCGCGCGACGACGCCCCGATACGCTCGACTCGTGTCCCCGCTCACCCGCCGCTCCGGCGCGCCAGCCACGACCGCCGGACCCGCATCTGCCGTTACAAGGACAGTGCCGAACGGTGGCACAGCGGCCAGCAAGAGTCGCGGCGCAGCGGCCAGCGAGAGCGGAGAGGGGCAGGCGATCGAGGTCCGAGACCTCGTGCGCCGGTTCGGCACGATCGACGCCGTGCGGGGCGTCAGCTTCGAGGTGGCGCAGGGTGAGACCTTCGGCTTCCTCGGCCCGAACGGCGCGGGCAAGTCCACGACGATCTCGATGCTGTGCACGCTCCTGAACCCGACGTCGGGTGTCGCGAAGGTCGCGGGCTACGACGTGGTCGCCCAGCGAGCGGAGGTGCGAAAGCGCATCGGACTCGTCTTCCAGGACACGACCCTGGACGACTACCTCACCGCGCAGGAGAACCTCCGATTCCACGCGGAGCTCTATGGCGTCGCGCGGAGCCAGATCAGTCCGAGGATCGAGGACGTCCTCCAGATGGTGGGACTCATGGACCGGCGGGACAGCATCGTGCGCACCTTCTCGGGCGGCATGAAACGTCGGCTCGAGATCGCGCGCGGGCTTCTCCACTCGCCTCGTGTCCTCTTCCTGGACGAGCCGACCGTCGGTCTCGACCCCCAGACCAGAGCCCACATCTGGGGCTACATCGACGAGCTGCGCACGCGTGAGGCGATCACCATCTTCCTCACGACGCACTACATGGACGAAGCGGAGCACTGCGACCGGATCGCGATCATCGACGAGGGCCGCATCGTGGTCGAGGACTCCCCTGCAAGGCTCAAGGCGAGCGTCGGTCAGGACCGCGTGGAGATCTCGACGGCAGATGACGCCGCGGCCATCGCCGCGCTGCGGGATCACTTCTCGCTCGATGCCGCGATGAGCGAGGGGGTCGTCGCCTTCTACGTCGCCCACGGAGAGGTGTTCGTGCCCAGGCTGTTCGCCGAGCTCGGTGTGCCGATCAAGTCGGTCAGCGTCGCCCGGCCGACGCTCGACGACGTGTTCATGAGCTACACCGGCCG
>JAKAOD010000034.1 GCA_021823365.1 Actinomycetes bacterium
CGCGTCAGCCATGCGTGTCACAGTCCCCTGGCATGATGGCGAGGGCCCAAACGTGAAGGGGGTCCTCACCAAAACGTGAAGACCTCTTGGTGGAGGTGAGCGGACTCGAACCGCCGACTTCCACGTTGCGAACGTGGCGCTCTACCAGCTGAGCTACACCCCCGAGTTACCGGGTCACGAGCGGGGCCCTTCGGCGTGGCCTGCCACTCCGGCAGCTCAGGATAGTCCAGGGCAGCCCTGCAGCAGCACGGGCGGCCGCCGGCCTCCGCCAAGCTCGGCCGGCCGCCAACTGGCCTGGGCAGGATGTGGTGGTGCCGTACCGTCGAGCCCTCGCATCCCCCGCTCGTCGGTGCGCGATCGCCAGGACAATGGCAAGCGCGATGCGGTTCGACGCGACAGGCCTCGCGCCGCGCCCTGCCCTGCGTGTCGCCCTGGGACTCGTCGTCGCGGCGGCGGCGCTCCCAGTCGTCGGGGACGGCTAGCCGCGGCTGCGACCGTCGGCGCCCTTCTCGCGTCGCTCCCGTCCTTCGCAGGCGGCCCCGGCGCGACCCGTCGGTCCGATGCTCGTCACGACCGGCGGCGCCTCGCTCTCCGCGTTTGTCGTCTCGATGACCGCCAGTGAGCAATGGCTCCACCTCGCGGTCCTCGCACTGTGGGCCTTCGGCGGTGGCCTGCTCGTCGCCATCGGCGATGTCGGCGATGGCGGTTCGACGGTCGGCGTCCAGGCGACGATGGCATTCGTCCTCCTCGGGCGGTTTGCCGAGAACGCCGCGAGCGCGGGTAAGGTCGCCACCGCGGTCGCCGCCGGTGGCGCCGTCCAGGTCGTCCTCGTCCTCGTCCTGATCGCGCGGTGGCCGCCCGCCCTCGCCCTCCAACGACGCGCCGCCGCCGACGCCTACGCCTGCCTCGCCGAGGTGGCCCGGGCCGGTCCCGCAAGCTGGACCTTGCGCGCCGGGCTGGCGCTGGACAGGGCGGAAGAGCTGGTCTGGGCACCGGTCCTGTTGTGCAGGGCCGACGCTGGGCGGTTGCTGAGCCTCGTGGACCAGGGTCGGCGACTGCGCGTCGAGCTCATGACCCTCGAGCCGCTCGCCGGCCAGCTCGGACGGCTCGCGCCGGGCGAGACGACGTGGCCGTCGCATCTTGCCGGCGCGCTCGATGCTGCGACCGACGTGCTCGGAAAGGTCGCGCCGATGCTGGACCGTTCGGGGGACGCGGGCGGGACCAGCCTCGACGCGGTGCTCGAGCGCATCTCCGCTGCCGCGACCGGCCTCGCCGCGGCCCGCGACCAGGAGCTCGGCAGCAGCGCCAGCTCGCCGGCAGCGGCGGCGGTCGCTGCCGCGCTCGAGGCGCGGCTCCCCGCGCTCGGGGGTCAGCTGCGCGCCGTGATGCGGCTGGCCGCGGGAACCGTCGCCGCGCCGGTGCCGCTGTCCGGACCTCGGGACAGGCTGCCGCTCCGGGCGTCGGGACTGGTGCGATCCCATCTCGCCACGCTTCGTGCCAGCATGACGCTCCGCTCTACGGCCTTCCGGCACGCGCTGCGGCTCGCCGCCGCCGCCGTCCTCGCCGAGGGCATCGCCAGCCCGGGCGCGCACGCCCACCTCGCGACCGCCGGTGGCCGAACTCGCCGGAATGTGCACCGCCGGGCTCGCTCTCGTCCTCGAGGCCATCGCCCGAGGCTCCTCGCCGGGCGAGCACGCTTTGCGAGGGCACGCCCGCGCCGTGCGCCTCGCCCGGTCGAGCTGCGAGGCGGCCGTCGCCCGGTCGCTCGCGGAGCCGCGGAGGCGCCGGATCAACCCCGGTGTCGCGACCGGCGCGTTTGCCGGCTTCTGCAGGCTCGCCGTGACGGCGCACCTTCTGCGATCCAACCTGTCGAGCGGCTACACGGCCTGTGGCGTGCCGGAGCGCTCTGAGCTCGCAGGCTCGCTCGTCGGGGCCTCGGTGAGATCGCCGCTGCACCGAAGGACGAAGGACGGGGATCGCGCGGGCACGCTGGCCCTCCAACCGCCTCGCGCCCTGCACATGGCGCTGTCGGCGCGGATCGGTGCACGCGAAGGGGCAAGGCTCCTCTTGATCGAGACTGGTGAGCTGGTCGATGTCGTCGACGGTCTCGCCGAGCTCGTCGCCGGAGGAGCCCGGGGCTGACGTCTCAGCCGTGCATGTCGAGCACGACGAACGCCGGCCGAGCTGGCGGAAGCGGCGAGGACCGCCGCCCGCTCGCGGCCACGCCCGTTGCGGCAGGTCCCGACCGGGCTCCGGACGGATCGAGCGGCACGACCTTCTCGGCGCGCTCGGCCAGAGCGCTCTCCGCCGCTGCCCGCTGGCGACTCCAGGCGAGCAGCCCGACGTACGTGAGAGCGAGGAGCAGCGACACGAGCGAGACGTACCAGAGAGGTCGGATCGGGGGGATTGCGCCGAGCACGAAGCTTCCGGCGAGGGCGGCTCCGATCGTGCCGAGGACGCGCCGCCGACGCGCGACGAGCTCCCGTTCCCGGGCACGCCTTGCACCCTCGAGCCGGGCGCGCGCCGCCGGTGAAAGGTGGGCACGCCGGGGGCTCCCGCGGCCGGCACCAACCGACACGAGCAGCGACTCCGGCGCCCGGAATCGGCGCATCAGCGAGGTCCGCCGCCCGTAGCCGGCGATCGACGCCCGGGCCCGCCACTCCGGGAGTCGTCGCAGCCCGATCACCGCCAAGGCGACCAACCACACGACGACGAGAACTGCGACGACCAATCCTGCCCCTGTATGTCGAGCCGCCCGGACGGGCAGTTCCCAAACGGTAGTGGACCGTGGGCCCGAACGGGTGGACCCGCACGCCCGGCTGCGCTGCGGGCGCACGCCGGACGCATCAGGCAGCAGCGCTCAGGCCGGGGCGACGCGCTCCAACTCGTCGACCCGCCGCCAGGTCCCCGACCGCCCCCCGGTCTTCTCCCATAGGCACAGGTCGCCGATCGACATGGTCCTGTCCGACGACTTGCACATGTCGTAGACGGTCAGCGCCGCGACAGCGCAGGCGGTGAGCGCCTCCATCTCGACGCCGGTGCGGTCGAACGTCTCGACCTGCGCCTCGACCTCGACGGCGTCGTCGCCGATCGTGAAGTTGACCTGCACGCTCCCGACGAGCAGCGGCCGGCACAGCGGGATGAGGTCCGACGCACGCTTCGCCGCCTGGATCCCGGCGATGCGGGCCGCACCGAGGACGTCGCCCTTCGTGATCGCGTTGCTCGCGACCTTGGCGGTCGTCTCGGGGAGCATCGTGACCCTGCAGCGCGCCAGTGCGCGGCGGTGCGTCGCCTCGCGTGGCGCGACGTCGACCATCCGCGCGCGCCCGAGCGGGTCGACGTTGGCCAGGCTGCGCTCCGACATTCGGTCCACTCTACGCGTTGGAAGCGCGACATGCCTGGTCACCAGGAGCGCAGGCAAGCCGGGGGCGGGACCTCCGGGCGCGCCGGCCCGGGTCCGGCCGCGCGACCTGCCGCCGGTATACTTGGCACTCACATAGCCAGAGTGCCAGCTACACCGGGCCGCCCCCGAGCGGTCGAACCGGAGGCGACCATGCCGACATACGAGTACGCCTGCCGCTCCTGCGGAGAGCATCTCGAGGTGGTGCAGGGATTCGCCGAGCCGTCCCTCACCGAGTGCCCGGCCTGCGAGGGTGAGCTGCGCAAGGTATTCGGGAGCATCGGCATCGTCTTCAAGGGAAGCGGCTTCTACCGCACCGACAGCCGATCGAGCAGCTCGAGCTCGAAGCCTGCGCCGGGCGAGAGCGGCTCGAGCTCCGGCACGGGCGCCTCGGCCTCGGCGAGCGGCTCCGGCAAGGAGAGCTCCGCTCCGGGGACGAAGGACTCGAGCTCGTCGAAGGGCTCCGTCGCGGCGAGCCCGGCGGCGAGCGGCTCCGAGACGAAGAGCGCGAGAGCGGCTGCCGCCTCCTGAAGCGGTCCTACTCGCCGCTCATCGACATCCCGCCGACCGCGAGGCTCACCCCGGCTGCAACGCCCGGCAGGCGTTCGACGTCGGATCCGACGGCAAGCACGTGCTGGAGCATGCGTTGGATCGTCGAGGCGATCGTCACCTCCCGCACCGGCTCGGCCAGCTCGCCCCCCCGGATCAGGAGACCGACGGCGCCGACGGAGAAGTCGCCGCTCACCGGGTTGACACCGGAGTGCACGCCGCTCACCCCCTGGACATACAGGCCGTCTCCCACCAGGCGGATCACCGCCTCCTGCCCGACCTCGCCGGGCAGGAGCGACAGGGCCCGCGCCCCGACCTCCGGCGTCGACTTGAACCCGGCCAGCACCGCCGAGGCGGTCGAGCGCGTCCCCGCGAGGCGCGCCGAGTAGGTGTCGTACAGGAAACCGGCAAGACGTCCGGCATCGATGAGCATGTTGCGCCTCGAGGCCAGTCCCTCGGCGTCGTAGGGGGCAGCGCCGAAGGCTTCCGGATCGGTCGGGTCGTCGGCCAGGGTCACCGCGCCCATGGCGACGTCCTCGCCGAGCCGGCCGGCGAAGAGCGATCGGCCCTTGGCCACCTCCTCGCCCGACAGCGTCCTCGCCAGCACGGCGAGAAGCGTCGCCGTCACCCTGCGGTCGAGCACGACGTCGAGCTGGGCGCTCACCGGCTTGCGCGCGCCGAGCAGGCGCGTCGCGCGCACGACGGCGTCCCGGGCGGCGGCGGAGGCGTCGAGCTCGGCAAAGCCGCGGCCGACCGAGTAGCCGTCGCCGGTCTGGGTCTCCTCCCCGTCGCCGGCGACGGCATCGACGCCGAGGTAGCACGTCGTGCGCCGGCTCGCGGCGGCGATGCCCGTCGATGTGGCGATTGCCGACTCGGTGACGCCGTCGCCGTAGTCGGCGCTCACCACCTGCCGCACCCGCCGGTCCAGCGCGCGGGTGCGCGCCTCGAGATCGAGAACGAGGGCGACCTTGTCGGCGGTCGGCACTCCCGGCAGACCGTCGTGGTAGAGCTCGAGCGCCGCGGCCGCGACGCCGTCCGGCTCGGCGAGCCCGGCATGGTCGTCCTCGGTCGCGAACGTCGCGTTGTCCCGGGCCTCGGCGAGCACCTCTTCGGCGAGCCGGTCGTCGAGGCTCCCGACGTAGGCGAAGCCCTGACGGCCGCCGGCGACGACCCGGACGCCCACACCCGAGGACTCCGCTGAGGACAGGGACTCGATCTCCCCGCCGTAGGCACGTACATCGGTGTCCCGATGCCATGCGGCATAGGCCTCGACCTGCTCGCCCGGTCGCGCAAGCCCGGCGAGGCGCGTCGCGATGTCGAGCAGCTCAGGCACGCGCCGTCCCCCCGACGGTGACCCCGGTCACCCTGAGGGTCGGCTGACCGCAGCCGACTGGCACGCTCTGGCCGTCCTTGCCACAGGTGCCCGGGCACATCGCGAAGTCGTCTCCGATCGCGTCGATCTTCCTGAGCACGTCGGGGCCGTTGCCGATGAGGTTGGCGTCGCGCAGGGGCTCGGTGAGGCGACCGTCCTCGATGAGGTACGCCTCGGTCATCCCGAAGACGAAGTCACCGGTGGCGGTGTCCACCTGGCCCCCGCCGAGCTTGGCGACGTAGACGCCATAGGGCGTCTGGGCGAGGATCTCCTCCGGGTCGTCCTTCCCCGGCTGCAGGTAGGTGTTGGTCATCCGCACCATCGGCAGGTGCTGGTAGCTCTGACGTCTTCCGTTGCCCGACGAGGCGCGCCCTTCCTTCCGCGCCCGGAGCTCGTCCCACATGTAGTCGGTGAGGACGCCGTTCTCGATCAGCACGTTGCGCTGCGAGGGCCGGCCCTCGTCGTCGATCGCCGAGGTGCCCCACTCCCCCGACGGCGTGCCGTCGTCGACGAGTGTGACGAGCGGACTCGCCACGAGCTCGCCGAGGCGTCCTTTGTAGGCAGAGGCGTCCTTGACGACGTGGTCCGCCTCGAGGCCGTGCCCGCACGCCTCGTGGAAGAGGATCCCCCCTGTCCCGCTCTTCACGACGATGGGGACGACGCCCGCGGGCGCCGGGCGCGCCGACAGCTTGCGCACGGCCCGCTCGGCGGCCTCCCTCGCCGTGTCCTCGACCGAGAACCGGTCGAACAGCTCGAAGCCGATGGTGAGCGCAAGGCTCTCGAACCCGGTCTGCAGTCCGGTGTCGCCGGACGCGACGCACATCACCGCGAGGCGGGTGCGGACCTGGTCGTCGCCGGTGAGCAACCCGTCCGAGTTGGCGACCAGGATCCGGCGGCGGGAGTCGCCGTACCCGGCGGTCACCTGGACGACCGCGCGGTGCGACGAACGCGCCGCGTCGTCGGCACGGCGGAGCAGCTCGACCTTGGTGGCCTTGGCGACGTCCTCGGGCAGCGTCGCGACGGCGTTCGGCGAGGCGACGAACCGCTCGCTGAGGCCGCCCTGGCGCCTCCCGCCGCCGCCGGCGCGGGCGACCGCCGAAGCGGCCTCGGCCGCGGCGAGCAGGCCGTGCTCCGAGAGGTCCGCCGTGTGGGCGAACCCCGTCGTCTCGCCGACGACGACCCGCACGCCTGCGCCGCGGTCGTGGCCCGACGAGAGCTCCTCCACCCGCCCGTCGTCGAGCGATATCCCGGTCGAGCGGCGGTCCTCGACGAACAGCTCGGCGAACGCGGCGCCGGGCGCCATCGCGGCGGCGAGCACTCGCTCCACGACGTCGTGGTCGACCAGCGGGCTCTCTGCAGACGGCATGGGCGGCTCTCCTCGGGCTCCTCACCGGGCGGGAAGGGGCCGTCCGGGGCGCGCGGCAGCGCCGGCCCCGGCGCAGCGGCACGTCGACATTCACGGCGCGCGCCGGCCGGCTTTGGCCGGGCGGGCCCCGCGCTCGTATCGTAACGGGGATGGCGATGGAGACCGATCTTCGGTCCGGGCTCACCGGCTGCGCCGAGCTCGTTGTCACCCGCGCCGACACTGCGCTCGCCTGGGGCTCCGGCGACGTCGAGGTCCTCGGGACCCCCCGCCTCGTCGCCCTGTGCGAGGAGGCGACGACGAAGGCGATCGAGGGGGTGCTGCCCGCCTCGTGGACGACCGTGGCGATGCGGGTCCGCTTCGACCACCTCGCTCCGGTCGCCGTCGGCACCACGGTTCGCGCCGAGGCGACGCTCGAGCGTGTGGAGGGCCGACGCGTCGTCTTCACGGTCACGGCGTCGGACCAGGCCGGGCTCGTCGGCGCCGGGCGGGTGACGCGAGTCGCCGTGGAACGAGCCAGGTTCATCGCCAAGTCGCGCTAGCGAGGAACTGGCCGCGGGCAGGTCGGCGGGCGCGATCCAGCAATTCCGCCAGTTAGCGACCGGCAAATCCGCCAGTCGGCGAACCTGAGTCATTACGATCTGCGCGACGCATCACGCCCGATCGTCCGGAGCGTCGGGAGACGGCAACGATCGCGCGGCCTGCGCAGGAGCGAGGCGGGAATGGACGAAGCGAGCGCTCACGACGAGCACGAGGAGCACGCCGAGGCGACACCGATCTTCCAGGTGTACCGCCGTGGCTACGACCCCGAGCAGGTCGATCGCTACGTCGCGGACCAGCAGCGGCGCCTTGACGAGGCGACGAAGCGGGCGTCCGAGGCGGAGCGCAAGCTGGCGGCGGCGGTCGGGCAGCTGCGCGAGCTCCACCGCCGCGTCGCCGTGCTCGAGAGCGAGGAGCGGTCGCCGCAGCCCCCGACGCTCGACGCGCTCGGCGAGCGGATCCAGCGCATCCTCCAGGAGGCCTGGGAGGGCGCCTACGCGCTGCGCCAGAGCACCGAGCAGGAGATGGCCGAGCTCCGCGAGCGCACTGCCGGCGAGGCGGAGGCGGTCGTGATGGCGGCGCGCCAGCGCGCGCGTGCGATCGAGGACGAGGTCGAGCGGCGCCGGCGCATCTACCTCGAGCGCGTCGAGGAGGACCGCTCTCGGGCGCTCGCCCAGATCACCTTCCTCCACAAGAAGCGCGACGCCGCCATCGGCGATCTGCTGAAGGTCAAGGCGGCGATCGAGTCGACGGTCGACGAGATGTCCCGCAGCCGCGAGCGCGATGCCGAGCTCGCCGCGCACCTCGCGCACGGCTCGTCGGCGGGCGCCTCCGCGGGCGCCTCCGCGGGCACCCCGGCGGGCTCGTCGGCGGGCGGGCAGGGTCTCGGCCCCGGGGCGCTCCCTGGCACCGGGTCCCCCGGGGGCACGCGTGCCGACGATTGGCCGGAGACGTTGCCGGCGCCCGGGTCATCGACCGGACGCGAACGGGACGCATCGGAGCTCGTGCGCAGCCACCGGGCAGCTCGATCGCGCGGCGACCAGCCGGGCGCGCCGCCGGCGCGTGACACGGTGCCGGCGCGGGGCACCGCGGCGAAGACCCCGCCGGGAGATCTGGATCCGACGCGCGCCGTGGCAGCGGCCGGCCCGCGGCGCGGCTCGCGGGCGTTCTTCGACATCGAGGCCGAGCCCGACGACTGACCTGCGCCTTGCCTGGTCCATCGCTCGACCGTGGTCCGAGCGCCACGAGCCCTCAGGCCTTGCTCAGGCGATCTTGACGACGCCTTCGCGCAGCAGCACGTCGAGCCCCTCGCTCGCAGGCGAGCCGAAGAGCGCGGCGACCATCCAGACGTCGCCGGCGCGGACGTCGAGGTAGCGCCCCGCTCGGCTCTTGCGGCGCTGGTGGATCGAAAGGACGAGGTTCTGCGCCTGCTCCCAGCCCGGCCCGGACATCTCCTGCAGACGGACGAGGTCGACGCGAAGGCGCGTCGGGTGGGACCGGAAGACGTCGGGCGCGTCGGGCGCGTCGGGCGCGTCGCGTTTCGGCGGTGCCGCGCCCGACGAGCCGGCGCCCACGGCACCGTCCGGAGCACCGACCTTCCCGCTGCCGCCTCGTCCCCGCGCCTCCGCGAGCGGGGGGACGAGCTCCATCGGCTCGACGGCGTACAGCTGTGCGATGCGCAGCAACCGCTCGACAGAGATCGCGCGCTCGCCGCGCTCGTAGGCACTCACGCTCGCGGCCTTGAACTCTCCGCCCGTGATCGCCTCGACGTCCTGCAGCGCCCACTCTTGGCGCAGCCTCGCCGTGCGCAAGAGCTCACCCTGGGCAACCAGGAAGGAAGCCGACCTGCCCGGTCGGGCACCTCCGGGGCTCACGTCAGGAGGCTAGTCACATCTGGCGCTTGGCGAGATGGCGGTGGCCCTAATGGGCAGACTCGTGGACTCCTGTTACGACAGACCACATTGCCCAACTGGACATCACCTTCGGCCCGAGCCGGATTTGCAGCCATTGGGTCCGGCGGTCGGGGAGAGGGGAAGCGACGCGGCCCGTGGCGCTCGCGACACCTAGGCCAGCGCGAGAGGTCTCTGCCAATCGCCGAGGAGCAGGTCGCGGAACCCGTCGCTCGGGAGCGGCCGGGAGAGGTAGTAGCCCTGAGCGGCGTGGCATCCGAGCTCGCGCACGTCGACGAGCTGACCCGCCGTCTCCACCCCCTCGGCGATCGCCTCGAGCCCGAGGGCGTCGGCCATGCCGACGATCCCGGCGACGACCGCGCGGCAGTGGGCATCGGCGGGCAAGCCGATCACCATCGCCCGGTCGATCTTGACCCGGTCGATCGGCAGCTGGGCAAGGTAGGCGAGCGAGGAGTAGCCGGTGCCGAAGTCGTCGAGGGCGAGGTGGACGCCGAGGTCGGTCATCCGCCTGAGCGTCCATACCGCCGCGTCGAAGTCGTGCACGAACGCCGTCTCGGTGATCTCGAGCACGAGATCGGCGGCATCGAGGCCGCTCCGCTCGACGGCCGACGCGACACCCGCGACAAGCCCCGGGGAGTTGAGCTCGCGAGCCGACAGGTTCGCCGCGACCTTGACCCGGCTCCCGGCGACCTCCGGCCACTGCGCAGCCTCGGCACAGGCGCGCTCCACGACCCAACGGTCGACGGAGTCGATCAGCCCGTGCTCCTCGGCCAGCGGGATGAACTGGGACGGTGACAGGAGGCCGCGTACGGGGTGCGCCCAGCGCACGAGCGCCTCCGCGGCGACGACGGTCCGGGTGGGAAGGTCGACGATCGGCTGGTAGTGAAGGACGAACTGGTCGGCAGCCGCAGCCTCGCGGAGGTCGGCGAGCAGCTCGACCTTGCCGCGTGCCTCGGTGCGCATCGCCTCGGCGAAGATCTCCGCCCCGTTGCCGCCGCGGCGCTTCGCGGCTCGCATCGCGACCTCCGCCTCGGCGAGGCGGACGTCGAGCGCGTCGTCCGTCCAGGGGCCGGGCGCGAGCACGGACCCGCCGAGGCTGACGGTGACGAACGAGCTCCCCTGCGCTCCCGGCAACGGGTCGAGGAAGGCGTCGACGAGCTGCTCGACTGCCGCGATCGCTGCTTGCCGGCTCGGCGCGTCGCTGACGAGCACGACGAAGTTGTCGCTGCCGAGCCTGACGACGAGGCCCGCGTCGTTGACCCACTCGGCGAGGCGCCGGGCGACGGCGCGCAGCAGGGCGTCTCCCGCGACGATTCCGAGGGCGGAGTTGACCAGGCCGAACCGATCGACGTCGACGTGGGCGAGCGCCATCCAGCTCTGGGCCTGCCGCGCCCGTTCGCGAAGCAACGGCCACTGCTCCTCGAGCGCCTGCCTGCTCGACACCCCGGTGAGGGTGTCGGTCAGCTTCAGCTTCGCCACCTCGAGCTCGAGCGCACGCTCGGCGCCGATGTCCTTGATCGTCGCGTCGAGCACGCGCGCACCGGTCTCGTCGAAGGACTCGTGGAAGGCGGCTCGCACCCAGAGCAGCGACCCGTCCCTGCGCCTCGACGGGAAGTCGATGCTCCTCCCGCCGATCGAGCCACTCATGAGCTCCCGCTGGATCCGGGAGACCGTCGTCGGCTCGACGGCGCCGAGGAGGTAGGCGATGCCGCTCTCGTAGAACTCCTCGACGCTGTATCCTGTGAAGTACTGGCATGCCCCGCTCACGAACTCGAACCCGAGCGCTGCGCCGGTCCGGATCCGCACGTACAGCTCGCCACAGTGCTCGTTGTGATAGCGGAGCCGCTCGAGCTCGGCATGCAAGCTGCCCGCGTCGAGCGCGATGCCCCGCGTCCGGACGCCCTCACCGCCGGGGCCGTCGACTGCCTCGGCGCTGACCAAGTGCCACCTCGCCGTCCCGTCGCCGCGCGTCACCTTCTCGAGCCAGCCGACCCGGTCGGTCTCCCTCGGCGGGCCACCGCCGGCACCGACGAGCGCGCCGGCGCCGGCGAGGGCGGCCCTGGCGGCCTCGGCGACGCCACGGATGACGTCGGGAGGCTCCAGCTCAGGGAGCCACCAGAGGAGCTCGCCTGTGGCTGCGTCGAGCTCCCAGGCCATTCCACCTATCCCGTCCAGCACCTCGCGAAGGGCAAAGCGCTCGGCGAGCACACGCTCGGCGTCCAACGGTCCCTCCCCTGCTCCGACAGGCCCGCCGCGCGACGGGCGCCGGCGTTCTAGCCGACGCCGGATTCAGTACACGACCAGTGACTATGCTACTACGATGCGTGGTGAACGCTGACTTGGGCGGCGCGCTCTACGATGACCGCCACGGCGGGCGCCGCGCCACGTATGCGCGCGCGGCCGGTCTGGGCCGCTAGCTCATCGGGTAGAGCGGGGGACTTTTAATCCCAAGGTGCCGGGATCGAGACCCGGGCGGCCCACTGTGAAATACCAGGTCATGGCGCTAGGTGTTCACCTTCGCCTGATCCGCGCCTCCGCGGCTGCTGTTGCCTCCTGCTGCCGCAGAAACGATCGCCGACCCGCAGTGGCACGGGCGGCAGGCGAGGCACCGTCCTGATGCGCCCGCCAGGGACATCGTCGGACGAATCGAAAACGCCCCCGCGGTCGGGCTCTGCCTGCTCCGGCCGCGGATGCAGCGCTCGCGCGGCATCGAAGATCCGGCTGGCACGAAACGGTCAGACCTGCTGCAGGTCGGTACGACCGTACAAGCGCAGGGCGACTCCTGTCGCCGCTTCCCTGTCACGCGACTCGAAGGCCCGGGCCAGGGCGCGCGCCGACGACCGGCGGACCATCCTGGGGCCGGGGACTCGGATCCGTCGGAGGTGGTACTGCCCCTCGAAGCGGTAGGTGCCGCCCCGCATCTTCACGCAATAGGTGCCGACGAAGAGACTCGCCACCTCGGATAGCAGCAATCCGCCCAAGACCTGCAGATCCCATGGCCCGGAGACGACGAGATGGAGGTTGTGGTGCGGGTAGAGGTGACCATCGTCGAGGACCGGGTGGCTGCGCGCCTTGATATCCGGAAGGAGCAGCTTCGGTCGTTCGCCCAGTGCCGGACCCACCTGGTCGATGGTCCGACGCCACGAGCCGGGAACGCATCCCAGCCTCGCTGTTGACGCAAGCTCTCGCCGGCCAGATGCGGGAACGCTTTGGGAACGCCGCGGTCGTCAACCTCGCTCCGTTCCCAAGTTGCGACGGCAAGGAGTCCGTGGATGTCGGCTGGTGGGCTGGTCG
>JAKAOD010000478.1 GCA_021823365.1 Actinomycetes bacterium
CGACCGGGTGGCCGCCGGAAACCCAGCCCGGGGAGCGGTCACGACCCCGCTCGGCGAGGACCTGGTCCTCGGCGTCATGACCTGCTACGACCTCCGGTTCCCCGAGTTGGCCCGCGCGCTCGTGGACCGCGGGGCGACGCTGATCGCGCTCGGGGCCCACTGGTACGGCGGTCCGGGGAAGGCGGAGGTCTGGGAGACCCTCGTTCGCGCGCGGGCGATCGAGAGCACCGCGTACGTCGTCGCTGCGGGGAAGCCCGAGGACGAGGGGGTCGGGCGCTCCATGGTCGTCGACCCGCTCGGCCAGGTGCTGGTGGAGCTTGGCGGCGAGGAGGAGGACGTCGCCTTCGCGGACGTCTCGTCCGCGCGCGTCTCGGCAGTCCGTCGCGTGCTCCCCAGCCTCGAGCACCGGCGCTTCGACGTCGTGGCGCGCTGAGGCCGCCGACCTCGCCAGGCCGCACTGGCGTCACGCTGCGGTCGAGTTGCGCGCGACGTGAGCGAGCAGCAACTCCCGTGTCAGCAGGTGGCTGCTCCGCAGCGCTCCACCACGCGACCGCTGGCCGCCGTGAGCGTGTTGCCCGGTGACGTCTTGGGATGCCTCTTTCCTCATGACGCCCGGTCTCTGGACGTTCCGAGCGAACGTGTGCAGCACGAGGTGGGGTACGGAGTATTGACAAGATGTTGAGAGGCCGTTGATGGAAGATATCGGTCTCTGCGTGCAAAGTGTGGGTAGGAACCGACGGGTTCGCACCCGCCCCACCCACTCCCGCGAATGCGGGCGGAGACGCTTAGGAGGGGTTCTATGCAAAGAAAGCTGCTACTGGTGGCGGCTCTGGCGCTCGGCGCCGTGGTCGCCACGCCGGCCGTCGCCCTTGCGGGCACCGGCAACGGTGCACCCAGCGGGGCGCACTTCACCCTGAACATCCACGGGGTGTCGAACAGCAACGGCACAAGCTACGGCGGCAACAACAAGAACGACATCTTCGTTCCGCTGACAGGCAGGTGCACAATCGACCTGGCGAAGGGCACACCATTCGAAGTGCTCCAGCCCGACTGCACGAAGGGCACACCAGCCAAGTTCCAGCTGCCCACACCGTGCACTACCACAGCGTGCACAACGTACGCGTACCAGGTGTGGGTGCGGGCGCTGACGCCGAAGGGCACAGCCACAATGCGGACGTGCTTTACGACAAACATTACTGGGACAACCTTCTGCGACACCACGAACGTCGTCGTCCTGAAGAAATCGCGCACGTTCTCGAACGTGACCGACACACTTCTCTCTGTGTGCGAGACAGTCACAGGCACTCTCACGAGCGAGGCGATCTTCTCGACAACGAACAAGACATACTTCTGGCAGTACACAAATCACGGGTTGCGGCTGGCCCAGCTGCGCTTCTACCCGCTCACGCAGAAATCCAACGTCGGGTCGACGACGTGCACGAACGCGAAGCGCTGACGAACGTGCAGCGCTGACGAACTGGCTGTCCTGTGGAAACAGCCGCGCTGGGCGCACGAGCCTGGCGCGGCTGTTCCGCGTCACTGCGCCTCCTGGACGCTGGCCCTTGCCGAGACGCAGCCGACCGAGGCACGGCGGATGCACACGAATGCCCTCTCGCCCGCCACTCTGGGGAAGCGGAGCTCGTCGGCGCGGACCTGAAGGCCTTCGCCGAGACGTGTCAATGCCCTGCGCCGGGTGCCCGGAGCGGGACTCGAACCCGCACGCCCTTGCGAGCAAAGGCTTTTGAGGCCTCCGCGTCTACCGATTCCGCCATCCGGGCAGGAGCCTGGAGCCTACTGCCGCGCGGGCGGCCCCCCGGGGTCCGCGCGTTGCCGTGGAACACGACGTGAGTTGAACGGGTCTCCACGAGGGAGCGCGCCGCTGGGATCGCCGCGACGGGGACCGCGGGACGTCGGCGCTGCGGATCCGGCCGCCTGCCACGTACAATCGAACCCTCATGCAGCGGTTCATGGTCGAGCGACGCCTGCGCGAGGTGCACATCCGGCTGGTGCGCGCCCGCGAGGAGCTCGCGGTGCTCGACGAGCAGCTCGCGCACGTCTCCGAGGAGGCCGAGGACGCGAGGCTCCGGTCCCTCGTCGCCGAGACCCCGCTCGCGGTGCACGAGTACTCCGAGGTGCAGCGGCACGTCGACGCCATGGCCCGGGCACGGGCGGCGCTGTCGGCGACGGTGCAGGGGCTCGAGCGGCGCCGCGACGAGCTGCTCATGGACGTGGGCAATGGCGGCTAGCCCGAAGGTACGACGTCGGGCCGGCGACGGGTGCCCGGCGAAGAGCGGCGCCGGCGAGCGGTACGGCGCACCTGCCGGCGGATGGATCGAGCCCTGGAAGGTGGACCGATGAGCGGAGATTCGCAGATGGCCGCGCCCGTTGGGAGCACGCAGACGGCGGCGCCTGGAGGACCGACCGGCGAGGGGGTGCCCACGCGGGTGGTCATCGCCGAGGACGAGGCGATCATCCGGCTCGACCTGAAAGAGATCCTCCAATCCGCCGGTTACGCGGTCGTGGGTGAGACCGGGCGCGGCGACGAGGCGGTGTCGCTGGTCGACGAGCATCGGCCGGACCTCGTGATCCTGG
>JAKAOD010000035.1 GCA_021823365.1 Actinomycetes bacterium
TTCCGCAAGGTGTCGCTGCTCGCCGGCATCCTCGCCTCGCGCTTCTCGCTCTACGTCGACCTCGCCGTGGCCCTCCTGCTCGCCCTCGGCCTCGACGCCTTCCTCCGTCCCACGCCCCGGGCCGCCGGCGAGGGCGCCGGCTCTGCTCGCCGCCGGCACTCGCCGCGCCGGCGCGCCGCGCCAGAGCCGGCCGCCGGGGGGACCTCGCGGAGCGAGCCACGCCGCCTCTCGCGGCTCCCGTGGCGCGCTCCTCCGGCGCTCCTCACCACTTGCGTCGCCGCGGTCGCCCTGCTCCCCCTCGTGCCGAGCTTCCCGTACTCCTCGCAGGTGGCGGAGATCCCCCCGTACTTCACCTCGGCACAGGTGCGCGACATCCCCTCCGGCAGCGTCGTGCTCACCTACCCCTACGACGCCCCTCCCTGGAACAACGCAATGCTCTGGCAGGCGGCCTCCGGGATGCGGTTCCGGATCGTCGGGGGCGAGGCGACGAGGCCCACGAGGGCAGGCCACCGCGGCACGAGCGCCATCTACCCCTTGACGCCTCGCCTCGTCTACGACCTCTTCGTCTCGGCTCGGGCGGGGAGGGATGCGGCGTCACCGCCGCCGCCGCTCGATCCTGCGACCGTGTCGGCGATCCGCTGGTTCATGACCCGCTGGCACATCGGCACGATCGTGCTCGACCTGGCGATCGGCTACGCGACCCCTGTCGCCGTGAGCGAGCTGACCGCTGCCCTCGGACCGCCGGTCCGGACGGGCGGGGTCGACGTCTGGTACCACGCCGACCGGCGGGCGCAGCGCGGGTAGCGTTCGCGCACCATGGCGGGACCGAACGGGTGCCTCGGCGCGCGTCGGGGCGTCGAGGTCGCGCGATGACGCCGGCAGGGCGCTCAGGCGAGCTCGAGGCGCTCGCCGCGCTCGAGCGGCTGCTCCCGGCGGCCCCTCCGGGCGAGACGTGGATCGGCGACGACGCCGCCGTGCTCAGGCCGCCTTCCGGGCGCCTGCTCCTCGCGAGCGACTGCCTCGTCGAGGGCGTCCACTTCGACCTCGCCCTGTCGAGCCTCGCCGACGTCGGGTGGAAGGCGCTCGCGGTGAACCTGAGCGACGTCGCCGCCATGGGCGGCGCGCCGAGCGCCGCCGTCGTCGCGGTGGCCGGCGCCAGTCTCGACGAGCTCGAGCAGCTCTACGCCGGCATGGTCGAGGCGGCCGAGCGCTACGGCTGCCCGGTCGTCGGCGGCGACCTCTCCTCGGGGAGCGAGCTCGTCCTCTCGGCTGCCGTCCTCGGGCATGTCCCCGCTGGCCAGGCGGTCCTCCGGTCGGGCGCGCGGCCGGGGGACGCGCTCTTCGTGACCGGACCGCTCGGCCGCTCGGCCGCGGGCCTGCGCGCCCTTCGCGAAGGCAGCGCCGGCGGCGAGCTGGCGCGCGCCCACCGCCGGCCCGAGCCGCGCTGCGAAGAAGGGCGAGCGGCTCGAGCCGCCGGCGCACGGGCGATGATCGATGTCTCCGACGGCCTCGCGATCGACCTCGACCGCCTTGCGCTCGCCTCGGGCGTCGGCGTCGTGCTGGACGAGGTGCCCGTCGCAGCGGGCGCGACGCTCGCCGACGCGCTCTCGGGGGGCGAGGACTTCGAGCTCGTCTTCGCTGCTCCGGACGTTGCGACCGTCAGGCGAGCGTTCGCCGAGGCCGGCCTCACGTCGCCGACGCAGATCGGCAGCTGCAGCGCCGACAGCGCCGAGCGCCTCCTTGCGGGTTCGCCCCTCGCCGCCGAGGGATACCTGCACCGGCTCGGCTGAGTCCGAGCGCGGTCGCTACTCCGCGGGCGGAGACCAGGGGACGCGCACGGCCTTCACGACCTTGCCCGCTCGGATGCAGGAGGTGCAGACGTAGAGCCGCTGCGGCGTCCCGCCGACGAGCGCGCGCACGCGCTGGATGTTCGGGTCCCACCGGCGCTTGGTCCGGCGGTGGGAGTGCGACACGCTCATGCCGAAGCCCGGACGCTTCCCGCAGACCTCGCACACCGCTGCCATGTCGCTGAGTACCTCGCTCGTGCGGCCTTGCCGGCGCATCCGGCGGTCCGTGCCGCTCCCGACCGCGCGAAAGCGCGCGGCGTGCCCGGCTTGCGAGCGACGAGGTTACCATCCTGCGCCATGGACCGGCACGCCGGGGGCAAGGTCCCTGCGCTCGACGCCGGTGGTCTTGCCGGCGCCATGGCCGCCGCGCGGGACCTCCTGCGCCGCCACCAGGCCGTGATCAACCGGTTGAACGTCTACCCGGTCCCCGATGGCGACACCGGGACGAACATGCTGCTCACCCTCGACGCCGTCGTCACCGAGCTCGCCGGGCTTCCCGAGCCGGTCGGGCTCGTCGAGGTGTGCGGCGCGATCGCCCACGGCTCGCTGATGGGGGCGAGGGGCAACTCCGGAGTGATCCTCTGCCAGGTCCTTCGCGCGATGGCGCGGGCGTTCGAGCAGTCGGCGCCGGGCGTGGTCGATGCGACGGCGCTGGCGACCGGACTTGGCGCCGGCGCGTCGGCGGCGCGCCAGGCCGTGATGCGGCCGGTCGAGGGGACGATGCTCTCGGTTGCCGACGCCGCCGCGGCCGCGGCCGCCGAGGCCGCCGCACGGCGTCCCGAGCTCGACGCGGTGCTGGAGGCTGCCCGCTCGGCAGCGGTGGAGGCGCTGTGGCGCACGCCGGAGCAGCTGGCAGTGCTCGCCGCCGCCGGAGTCGTCGATGCCGGCGGTGCGGGGCTGGTCCTGCTGTTCGACGCGCTGGCTGCCGCCGTCGCCGGCACGCCGGCCGACGGCGAGCTCGACCTACCTCCGCAGGTCCTCGAGCTGGTCCGCTCAGCCGGCGCGGCTCCCCCGGCGCCGAGCGGGATGGCGGCGGGCACCGAGGCGCCGAGAAGCGAGCGCTACGAGGTGATGTTCCTGCTCGATGCCTCCGACGATGCCATACCTGCGCTCAAGCAGGTCTGGGGCGGCATCGGTGACTCCGTCGTCGTCGTCGGCGGCGAGGGCACGTGGAGCTGCCACATCCACACTGACGACGTGGGCGCTGCGATCGAGGCGGGACTCGACGCGGGGCGGCCGCGGGGCATCAGGGTGACGGACCTGGCCGAGCAGGTCGAGGAGGAGGTCTGGGTCCGCCAGGCCGGGCGCACGGCGGCCGAGCTGCCCGTTGCCGGGCCGCCGCCGGCGACCTCGGTCGTCGCAGTCGCCACAGGAGAGGGCGTGTCGAGGATCTTCCGCTCGCTCGGCGTCGAGGTCGTCGTCGCCGGGGGCCAGACGATGAACCCGTCCACGGCCGAGATCCTCGCCGCGCTCGAACAGGCGCGCGGCGAGGAGGTGGTGGTGCTGCCGAACAACTCGAACATCGTCCCCGTCGCCGAGCAGGCCGCCGCCGTCGCGGCGAAGAAGGTCCGGGTCGTGCCGACGCGCGGGATCCAGGAAGGCTTCGCCGCGTTGCTCGAGTACGACCCGCGGGCACCGGTCGAGGAGAACGGCGAGCGCATGGCACGCTCGGCGTCGAGCATCGTCGCCGGCGAGGTGACCCGAGCAGTCCGGGCCGGTACGGCGCCGAGCGGGAGGATCGAGGTGGGCGACTACCTCGGCCTGTCGCGCGAGGGGATCGAGTCGGTCGCCACGACGCTGACAGAGGCGACCTGCCGGCTGCTCGCCCGCCTCGTGCGTCCCGGCCACGAGATCGTCACGCTCATCGAGGGGGAGGGCGCCACTGCGGCGGACAGCCGCACGGTGACGGAGTGGCTCCGGACCGAGCACCCCGAGCTCAGCGTCGAGCGGCACGCTGGCGGGCAGCCGCTCTACCCCTTCCTCGTCTCCGTCGAGTGATCGCGCCGTGGCCCGGCGCCTCGCCCGCCTCGCCGAGATCGGCGTCGTCGAGCTGCCTGGAGCCGGCGAGCGCGCCGTGAAGGCGCTCGGCGAGCTCGGCGTCAAGACCGTCCTCGATCTGCTCACCTACTACCCCCGCGACTGGGCGGACAGGCGAGCGACCTCCACCATCTCCGAGCTCGTGGAGGGCCGCGAGACCTCCGTGCATGCCCGGGTCCGCAGCGTGACGTCGCGTCGCGCCGGAGGCCGGCGGTCGTTCGTGCAGGTCGTGCTCGCCGACACGAAAGGGGCACGCCTTCCGGTCACCTTCTTCAACCAGCCCTGGCGCACCCGGCAGCTCGCCCGCGGCGACGAGGTCGTCGTCCACGGCCGTCCGTCGGCATTTCGAGGCGGGATGCAGATGACCAACCCGCTTCTCGACGTCGTCGCCGTCGCGCCGCGAGCCGAGGAGCGTGCGGGCACGGCGGGCACGGCGGGCGCGGGTGGCACGGCGGGCGCGGGTGGCTCCGACCGCTCCCGACCACGCAGGAGGCGGCGGCAGACGGGCAGGATCGTGCCGATCTACCGCCAGTCCGAGCGGTCCGGGATCCTCTCCTATGAGATCGCCGATCTCGTCTCCGCAGCGATCCGCCGTGCCGAGGACGAGTGCGCGCTCGCCGATCCGCTCTCGGCGGAGCGCCGACGGGACCTCGGCCTCGTCTCGCGCTCGGATGCGTTCCACAAGATCCACGATCCTGGCTCTGCGTCGGAGAAGGAGGCAGCGCGGCGCCGGCTCGCCTTCGACGAGCTCTGGCGGCTCCAGGTCGCCCTCCAGCTTCGCCGGCGCGCCGCGGTCGCGAGCTCGAGGGGCATCCGCCACTCGGCCCGCGGCGAGCTGGTCCGGCGCTTCGTCCGGGGGCTCCCCTTCGAGCTCACCCCGGCGCAGCGTCACGGCCTGGCGGAGATCGCCCACGATCTCGAGCGGCCTGTGGCGATGCACCGGCTGCTCCAGGGCGACGTCGGCTCCGGCAAGACGGTGGTCGCCCTTGCGACCCTTCTCGTCGCGGTGCAGGGCGGGCATCAGGGCGCCCTCATGGTCCCGACCGAGGTGCTCGCCGAGCAGCACCTCCTCGCGGCGCGCCGGCTCCTCACGGGGCTGGGCGTCCCGGACGCCACCCGGCTCGGCGGCGAGCGGCCGCTCGAGGTCGCGCTCCTCACGAGCCGCACCCCGACCTCAGAGCGGTCGCGCGTCATCTCGCAGCTCGCCGCAGGGTCGCTCGACATCGTCGTCGGGACCCACGCCCTGCTCACCGGAGAGGTGCGCTTCTCCTCCCTCGGCGTCGCCGTCGTCGACGAGCAGCACCGGTTCGGAGTCGACCAGCGGGCGGCCTTGCGCGAGAAGGGATCCCGTGGCCTGGAGCCGGACCTCCTCGTGATGACCGCGACACCGATCCCTCGCACGGCCGCCATGACCGTCTACGGCGACCTGGACCTCACGGTGCTCGGCGAGCTCCCACCCGGGCGGCTTCCGGTGCGGACGGACTGGGTGGACGGTCCGCTCGCGGAGGCCGAGGTGTGGCGCCATGTCCGTGCCGAGGCCGCCGCGGGCCGGCAGACCTACGTCGTCTGCCCGCTCGTGCGGCCGGGCGAGGAGCCCGAGGACGGCGAGGAGCCCGAGGACGGCGAGGAGCCCGAGGACGGCGAGGAGCCCGAGGGCGGCGAGGAGACACCCGGCGCGGAGGCGCGGGCCCTGCACTCGGTCGTCGAGGAGGCCGAGCGCCTCGGCTCGGGCGAGCTCGAGGGCCTGCGCGTCGGCATGCTCCATGGCCAGATGCGGTCGGTGGAGAAGGAAGCCGTGATGGCGGCGTTCCGGGGCGGCGAACTCGACGTGCTCGTCGCCACCACGGTGATCGAGGTCGGCGTCGACGTGCCCTCGGCGACGGTCGTCGTCGTCGAGGATGCGGACCACTTCGGCATCGCCCAGCTCCACCAGCTGAGAGGTCGGGTCGGGCGCGGCGGGATGCCCTCGAGCTGCTACCTGCTCGCCGCCCCGGGACCGACGTCAACCGCCGCGAGGCGACTTCGCGCCCTCGAGGCGACGGCGGACGGCTTCGAGCTCGCCAAGGCCGACCTCGAGCTGCGCGGCGAGGGGACGGTGCTCGGGGTGCGCCAGAAGGGGCGCAACGACCTCCGTCTCGCCTCCCTCTTGCTCGACGAGGACCTCGTCGTGCTGGCGCGTGAGCTGGCCGGCGCGGTGCTCGACGCCGACCCGGGGCTCGAGCGCCATCCGGCCTTCGCCGAGGAGCTGGAGCTCTTCGTCGGCGAGGAGGAGGCCGCCTATCTGCTCAAGGGCTGAGCGGCGGCGGTACCGTTCGCCCGTGCGCGTCATAGCGGGAGCGGCACGGGGCCGGCGCCTTGCCGCCCCGGCGAAGCACTCCGTGCGGCCGACGAGCGACCGGGTGCGCGAGGCCATCTTCGACGTGCTCGGCTCCCTGGGCGCCGTCGAGGGAGCCGCGGTCCTCGACTGCTTCGCCGGCTCCGGCGCGCTCGGCATCGAGGCCCTCTCGCGGGGTGCCGCGTCGGTGGCCTTCGTCGACAGCGACCCCGACGCCCTCTCCGCCGTGCGCGCCAACCTCGCCGGCGTCGGCCTCGACGCCCGGCACGACACGCGGCTCGTGCGTGCCGACGCCCTTTCGTTCCTCTCGGACCCAGCGTCCGGTCGCTACGACCTTGCCCTGCTCGACCCGCCGTACCGCTTCGCGCACTGGACGCCCCTGCTCGAACGCCTGCGTGCCTCGACGATCGTGCTCGAGAGCTCGTCGCCGGTCGATCTCCCGCCCCCCTGGCACCTCTACAGGGTCTACCGCTACGGCGGTACGCTCGTCACCGTGGCGACCGAGGCGGCTACGCCGGCCGAGGCGATCGGGGAGTGCCAGCGCGGGGCCCACGGGCGGCCCGAGGCTCGCGGACGATGACGAGGGCGCTGTTCCCGGGGTCGTTCGACCCGTTCCACAACGGCCATCTCGAAGTGGTCGAGCGGGCGGTCCGGCTCTTCGACGAGGTCGTCGTCGCCGTCCTTCGCAACCCGCAGAAGTCCGAGTCGCTCTTCACCGCCGCCGAGCGTGAGGAGATGATCAACGAGACGATCGGATCGTGGCGGACGGTCCGCACCATCTCCATGTCGACCCTTGTCGTCCACGTCGCGCGCCAGGTGGGAGCCGACATCATCGTGAAGGGTCTGCGGGCGGTCACCGACTTCGAGAACGAGCTGCAGATGGCCCAGATGAACCGGCAGCTCTCCGGGATCGACACGCTGTTCATCCCGACCGGCTCGTCGAGCTCGTTCATCGCGTCGCGCCTCGTTCGCGAGATCGCCCGCTACGGCGGTGACGTGAGCGCGTTCGTGCCAGAGCCGGTGCTTGGCCGCATCAAGGGGCGGTTCGATGGCTAGGCAGGACGACGAAGCCTCGTCGGACCTCGAGTCGAAGCTCGGTGAGGCAGATGTGGCGACGCGGCTCGAAGAGGCGATCTCGATGGTCCAGCGGGCGAAGTCGATGCCGCTCTCGTCCTCTGCGATCGTCGCCCGGGACGAGCTGCTCGCGCTGCTCGAGTCGGCTCACGCCGGGCTGCCCGGAGAGCTCCAACGGGCGCGGCGCCTGCTCCAGGATCGCGACGAGGTGCTCAAGCTCGCCGAGCGGGATGCGGCGGAGCTCCTCGACGAGGCGCGGGCCCAGGTCGCCCGCATGGTCGAGCGCACCGAGGTCGTCCGGCAGGCCCGACGGCATGCCGACCGGACGGTCGCCGAGGCCGAGGCCGAGGCTCGCAGGTTGCGTCACGAGGCGAACGACGCCGTCGACCGCAGGCTCGCCACGTTCGAGATCGCGCTCGACCGCACGTTGCGGATGGTGCACGAGCACCGCGAGCGCCTGGCGGCGACGCCCGAGCCTGAGGAGGAGCGCGACGGCGCCCTCGACCTTCCGGAGCCCTCGTCCGGCGAGGGTCTGTTCGACCAGGACCTGGCATGACCGCCGCGCCGGGCGGAGCGCGCCGGCGCCACGACGGGCGCTGGACCGTCCCGGTCGCGGCGCTGCTCCGCGAGCCGGGCGCGCGCAGGCGGGTCCGGGTCGCCGGTCCCGTCGCCGGGCTCGACGTGACCAGCTCGCGCGTCCCCGAGGAGGCCGACGTGGAGCTCGACGCCGTCCTCGAGTCGGTCCACGGCGGCGTCCTCGTCTCCGGAACTCTACGTGCGCCCTGGTCAGGGGAGTGCAGGCGGTGCCTCGAGCCGGCGAGTGGCTGGCTCGAGGTGAAGCTGCGCGAGCTGTGCGTCGATTCCGGCGACGCCGAGACGACCTACGGGCTCGCCGGTGACGAGCTCGACCTCCGGCCGATCGTCCACGATGCGTGTATCCTCGCGCTGCCGCTCGCGCCCCTCTGCAGGGAGGGATGCCTCGGGCTCTGTCCCGAGTGCGGCGCCGACCGCAACGTCGAGCGGTGCTCGTGCGGGACCTCGCCGGACTCGAGGCAGGCCCCGCTCGTCGTGCTCGAGGGCGGCGCGCCGCAAGGTGGCCGGAGGCGCCGGGATCCGGCGCCGCCGAGCTCGGGCGTCCCGCCTGCGTAGGTCGGGGACCCGGGAACCAGGGCTGGGTGCGGGTGCCCCAGGCGGAGCGACCAGGAAGAGCGCCATGGCAGTCCCGAAGAAGAAGACGTCGAAGTCCAAGAGCAGGAGCAGGAGGGCCTCGGCCTGGTCGCTCCCGGCGCCGGCGCAGAGCCGCTGCCCGCAATGCCGGCGGGCCAAGCTGCCCCATGTCGTCTGCCCGAACTGCGGCTGGTACAAGGGCCGCCAAGCGATCGAGGTCGACTGACGCTCCCGGTCGCAGTCGACGCCATGGGGGGCGACAGGGCCCCCGGCGAGATCGTGGCCGGCGCGCGTCAGGCCCACGAGGAGCTCGGTCTCGAGGTCCTCCTCGTCGGGCCCGACGACGGCACGCTCGGCGACGTCGGCGGGCTCGAGATCCTCCCCGCCAGCGAGACGGTCGCGATGGACGAGGACCCGGCCCGGGCGGTCCGGGCCAAGCGCGACTCGTCGCTCGTACGGGCCGCCGAGGCGGTGCGGGACGGGCTCGCCTCGGCGATGGTGAGCGCCGGCAACACCGGCGCCGCGATGGGGAGCGCCGTGCTCAGGCTGGGGCGGCTGCGCGGCATCGCGCGGCCGGCGATCGCCACGCCGCTGCCCGTCCCCGGCGGGCGCCCGACCGTGCTCATCGACGGCGGGGCCAATCCCGACTGCCGCCCTGAGTGGCTCGTGCAGTTCGCCCGGATGGCGAGCATCTACGTCGGGGCCCGCTACGGCGTCGCCGACCCCTCCGTCGCCCTGCTCTCGAACGGCGAGGAGGCCTCGAAGGGGAGCGAGCTCGTCAAGGAGGCCCACCGGCTCCTCGCAGCCGGCGCCGGAGTGCGTTTCATCGGCAACCTCGAAGGACGGGATCTGCTCCGCGGCGGAGCCGACGTCGTCGTGACCGACGGCTTCACCGGCAACGTCGCGCTCAAGTCGCTCGAGGGGGCGCTCGAGGTGTTCGTCTCGGTGCTCGGCAAGGCGATCGCGGCGACGCCGGAGACCAAGGCCGCGGGCGACGTGCTCCTTCCCGAGCTGCTCCCGCAGGCGACCGCGATGGACCCGGAGTCGACCGGCGGCGCGATGCTTCTCGGCGTCGGCGGCGTGTGCATCATCAGCCACGGGAGCTCCTCGGCACGCGCCATCGTCAACGCGGTGCGCGTCGCGCACGAGATGGCCGGGAAGGATCTCGTCGGCCATCTCGCGAAGAGCTTCGGCGAGCGCTTGGACGCCTGACACGGCGGCCGGCCGGCCACGTCGAGGACGCACCCGAGGCCGTAAGATCGCCGCGCGAGGCATGCGGCGGACGAGGCGCCGAGGGGGGCTGCGCACGGGAGGAGGACGGGCATGAGCGAGCCGACGCGTCGCCAGGCGGTGCCGAAGAGCCGCGAGGAGGTGCTCGAGCTCGTGCGGAGCCAGCTCGCCGACATCCTCGAGATTGCGCCGGACACGATCGGCGAGTCGTCCTCGTTCAGCGACGACCTCGACGCCGACTCGCTCGCGCTCATCGAGCTCGTCGAGGCGCTCGAGGACGAGCTCGCCGGCGCGCTCCCGGGATTCCGCATCGACGACGAGGACCTTGAGGACCTGCGGACCGTCCGCGACGCCGTCGACTACGTCGCGGCGAAGCTGTCAGCGGCCTGAGCGATCGCGCCGGACCGGCCGGCCGCCAGGAGCTCCCGGAGGGGCCCCCTGAGAGCCTCCCCGACGGCGCGGCGCCGCTCGCGGCGGTGCTCGCGCCCTACCTCGACGACGGGGCGCTCCTCCACCTTGCCCTGACGCACCGGTCGTACTCGGCGGAGGTCCCTGGCGAGGAGCCGAACGAGCGCCTCGAGCTCCTCGGCGACGCCGTTCTCGGCCTCGTCGTCGCCGAGCATCTCTACCGCCGGCTCCCCGGCGTCCCCGAGGGCGACCTCGCCCGCATCCGTGCGGCCGTGGTGAGCTCCGAGGCGCTCGCGCCGATCGCCCGAGCTGCGGGCGTCGGCGAGGCGCTGCAGCTCGGCCGCGGGGAGGACCGATCGGGCGGGCGGGCGAAGGCCTCGATCCTCGCCGACGCCCTCGAAGCGCTGATCGGCGCCTGCTTTCTCGACGGCGGGCTCGAGCGCGCCCGGGCGCTCGTGCTCGATCTCCTCGCCGACCCGATCGCCGCCGCTGCCTCTGCCGTCGAGCTCGGCGACGCCAAGAACCGGCTCCAGGAGCTGAGCGCCCGTCTCGGGCTCGAGCCGCCACGGTACGAGGTGAGCGAGTCCGGACCCGACCACGCCAAGCGCTACACGGCGGTCGCCAGCGTCGGCGGCGCTGTGGCCGGGCGCGGCAGCGGGCACTCGAAGAAGCAGGCGGAGCGAGCCGCAGCCGCCGAGGCGCTCGCCGCGGGCCTGATCGCAGCAGCGCCCCGCCCGGCCGGGGGCGAGCGCAGCGGCCGTGGAGGAGCCGGCGGTGCCTGAGCTCCCCGAGGTCGAGACGGTCCGGCGCGACCTCGAGCGCGTGGCGGTCGGCCGGCGTGTCGTGGAGGTGCTCGTGCCCGGGCGGCGGAGCGTCCGCCGCCAGACGCCGACGGAGTTCTGCGAGGCGCTCGCCGGGCGACGGATCGAGGCGGCGTGCCGGCACGGGAAGTACCTCTGGTCCCCGCTCGACGACGGGAAGGCGCTCGTCGTGCACCTGCGCATGAGCGGGCAGCTCCGCCGCGTCGCGCCGGGCGCCGGCGCGCCCGTTGCCGACCACACCCACGCCGTGCTGCGCCTGGAGGACGGGGCGGAGCTCCGCTTCGTCGACCCGCGCACCTTCGGCGAGCTCTTCGTCACCGGCGACCTCGACCCCGGCGGGCGCCCGCGAGCGCTCGCCTCGCTCGGGAGGGACCCCATGCTCGACGGGGTCGACACCGCCGGCCTGCGCCGGCTGCTCGCCGGCCGGCGCGCCGCGCTGAAGGCGTTCCTCCTCGACCAGCGGCAGCTCGCAGGGATCGGCAACATCTACGCGGACGAGGTCTGCTTTCGCGCGCGCCTGCGCCCCGACCGGCGGTGCGACGGCCTCGACGCTCGCCAGGCCGCCCAGCTGAGCCGGGCTGTGACCGAGGTGCTGACCGAGGCGGTCTCGGCCCGCGGCTCGACACTTCGTGACGGGCGCTACCGCGACCTCGACGGGGGCCCCGGGGGCTTCCAGCACCGCCACGCCGTCTACGGTCGCGCCGGTGAGCCTTGCCCCCGCTGCGGCACGCCGATCGAGCGCAGCCGGGTCGCCGGGCGCTCGGCGCACTACTGCCCGGGTTGCCAGAGCTGAACCACCTCCCGAGGCGATGCGGTCCGGTCGAAGGCCGTAACGTGTGCGCGCCGTGTACCTCAAGTCGCTGACCCTGAAGGGCTTCAAGTCCTTCGCCGAGCCGACGACGATCGAGCTCGAGCCCGGGATCACCGTCGTCGTCGGCCCGAACGGCTCCGGCAAGTCGAACGTGGTCGACGCCCTGGCGTGGGTGCTCGGCGCGCAGGGTCCGCGCGTCGTGCGCTCCGCGCGGATGGACGACGTCATCTTCGCCGGCACGCAACGCCGCCCGGCCCTCGGCAGGGCGGAGGTCTCGCTCACGTTCGACAACTCGATCCGGCGCCTTCCGATCGACCTGAACGAGGTCGTGGTGACGCGCACGCTCTTCCGCACCGGGGAGAGCGAGTACGCCATCAACGGCGCCGCCTGCCGGCTCCTCGACGTCCAGGAGCTGCTCTCCGACACCGGCGTCGGCCGCCAGCAGCACGTGATCATCGGCCAGGGCCAGCTCGACGCGGTGCTGTCGGTGCGTCCCGAGGACCGGAGGGCGATCGTCGAGGAGGCGGCAGGGATCCTCAAGTACCGCCGCCGCCGCGAGCGCGCCGAGCGGCGACTGGAGGCGAGCGAGGGCGATCTCGCCCGCATCCA
>JAKAOD010000479.1 GCA_021823365.1 Actinomycetes bacterium
GCCGCCGCCCCGCTCGAGGTGGCGATCACCGAGACGATGCTCGCCCCGATGGCCAGGCGGATGTCCACGTGGTACAGGAGCGTGAGGACCGGGACGATCACCACCCCGCCCCCGAGGCCGACCAGCGACCCGAGGACCCCGGCGGCGACCGAGACGAGCGCCAGGGAGACCACGAAGTCGAGAGGGGTCACGGGCGTATTGTACGTATATGCGGTTGTACGTCACAATCTGCTCCGAGCGGAGAGGCGCAGCTCCGGCTCAGCCGAGCCCGACGAGCCCCATCGAGCGGTCGAAGAGCCAGGCGGCGAGCTCTTCGTCCCCCGCCTGCGGGTGGGTCCGCGTGAGGCGGCGGCGGGCGTAGCAGCCCCCGGCCTTCCAGGCCTCGCCAGGCTGCGTCGAAGCGAGCCACACCAGCGTGTCCGCGCCTTCGGCGGGGGAGAGGAGGAGGTGGCGGACCGGGCTCCGGTAGGCGAGGGAGACGGCAAGGCCGCCCCGGCGTCCGAAGTCGGTGCGGACCGCCCCGGGGTTGTACGACGCCGCGGCGACTCCCCGCGCCGCCCAGCGCCGCGCGAGCTCCGCGGAGAACAGCACGTTCGCCAGCTTCGTCGTCCCGTACACCCGGAAGGGCCGGTAGCGGCGGGACGACCCGGCGCCGCGGCCGTGGGACGCGGCGCCAGCGCGTGGGAGCTCGAGCTCGCTGCGGTCGATGTGCCCAGCGAGCTGCATCCGGCTGGACGTGGTGATGACCTTGGCTCCTTCGCCGAGGCGCTCGGCGAGCAGGTGGGTCAGAAGGAACGGCGCGAGGTGGTTGACCTGGAGGGTGAGCTCGTGTCCGTCCACCGTGAGGATCCGTCGCCGTGAGAGCAGCCCGGCGTTGTTCGCGAGGACGTCGATGCGGGGAAAGGCCGCCGCCAGCTCGCCTGCGAGGCGCCGGACCTCGTCGAGACGCGCGAAATCACAGGTGAACGGCATCGCACCGGTCTGCGCGGCGACGGCCGACGTCTTCTCGGGAGAGCGGCCGACGATCGCCACGGTTGCGCCGAGCCCTCCGCAGGCTGCCGCGGCCGCCGCGCCGATGCCCGAGCTCCCGCCGGTGACGACCACGAAGCGCCCGGACATGTCCGGCGCCTGGGGCATGGCACAGTGTGGCATGGCCCGCGCGCTCCTCACCGACCTCTACGAGCTCAACATGGCCACCGCCTACCTGCGCCAGGGGATGACCGGCGTCGCGACGTTCAGCCTCTTCGTCCGCCAGCTCCCGCCGAGCCGGGGATTCCTCGTGGCGGCGGGGCTGGAGGACTGCCTCTCCTACCTCGAACGGCTCGCCTTCGAGCGCGAGGACCTTGAGTACCTGGCGGAGATCGGCTTCGAGCCGGACAGCCTCGACGCCCTGGCGGAGCTCCGGTTCGAGGGCGACGTCTGGGCAGTGCCCGAGGGCACGGTCGTCCTCGCCGGCGAGCCGCTGCTCGAGGTGAGCGCTTCGCTGCCCGAGGCCCAGCTCGTCGAGACCTACCTCCTCAACGCCTGCACCATCCAGACGGCGCTCGCGACCAAGGCGGCGCGCTGCCGCCTCGCGGCTGGGGAGCGGATCAGCCTCGTCGACTTCAGCCTCCGGCGCACCCAGGGCATGGACGCCGGCCTGGCCGTCGCCCGGCTCTCGGCGATGTGCGGCTTCGCCGGGACGAGCAACGTCGAGGCGGCCCGCCGCTTCGGCCTGACGCCCTCGGGCACGATGGCGCACTCCTACGTCGTCGCCTTCGAGGACGAGCTCGAGGCGTTCGTCTCCTTCGGACGCTCGCACCCCGGCCGGGTGACCTTCCTCGTCGACACCTACGACCCGAAGCCCGGGATCGACCATGCCATCGAAGCGATCCGCCGGCTCGGGCTCGGGGATCGGGCCGGGGTGCGGATCGACAGCGGCGACCTCGACGCGCTCTCCCGCGAGGCGCGCCGCCGCCTCGACGAGGCCGGGCTCCCCCTCGTCCAAGTCTTCGTCTCCGGCGGGCTCGACGAGCGCGACCTCCGGCGCTTCGTCGCCGAGGGCACCCCGATCGACGCCGCAGGCGTCGGGACCAAGCTCGGGGTGGTCGCCGACGCGCCGTACCTCGACACCGTCTACAAGCTCGTCGAGTACGCGGGGCGGCCGGTGGCGAAGCTCTCCGAAGGCAAGGAGACGCTGCCGGGGCCGAAGCAGGTCTTCCGGTCCGACGGCCTGCGCGACGTCGTCGGCTGCCGCGACGAGGCGCCCAGCTCGGGGCAGGTGGCGCTGCTCGAGCCGGTGATGCTCGCCGGTCGTCGGACGCGCCCTGCCGAGGAGCTGCCGGCGCTGCGCCAGCGGGTCGACGCGGGCCTGTCCGCAGTGCCGGAGGAGGCACGCGACCTCGACGCGCCCGACGCCCCCGAGCCGGAGACGAGCGAGCGCCTTCGCACCCTGACCCGCGACGTCTGGGACGCGGCACGCAATTGAGAGCCCGGGTGGCAGAGCACCGCCGATCGCCGCGCCGGCATCCGGGGACGAGCCGTTCATGCCCGTGGCCGATCAACGTTCGGCCGCGGGCCGTCGTCATCGA
>JAKAOD010000480.1 GCA_021823365.1 Actinomycetes bacterium
CCAGCGGATGCCGGACGCGGCGACCCAGCGCTCGAGACGCCGGAGGTCGTCGTCGCCGAGGCCGAACCGGCGGCGTACCGGAGCGTGCCCGGCGAGGTCGAGGACCTGGCTCGCCGTCACCCTGGCGGCGGCGAGCTCGAGGAGCACGGCGGCGAGCTCGAGGAGCGGGTTCGCCTGGCGCAGCGACCGGTCGGCCACCCGGACCGGGAGCCGAGGCAGCGATGCCCGGCCGTCTTCTCCTGGGCCCGAGGCACGGGAGAAGGCAGCGTCGACGAGCGGGGCGAACGTCTCGACGTCCGGACAGAGCAGGATCACGTCTCGAGGCTCGAGCCCTGGCGTCGTGGCGAGCAGGTCGAGGACGGCGTCGCGTACCACCTCGACCTGCCGGGCGCGGCCGTGGCAGGCGTGGATCTGGACGCTCTCGTCGGCCGGGTCCAGCACCAGCCGCTGCTCGGCCCGGCCGGGCAGCGCCGGGCCGGGCGGGGCCAGGTCGTTGCGGATGTCGTGCTGGATCCGCTCGAGCAGGTTCCGCGAGGCGCGCCCGAGCGGTCTGTGGTCGCCGGCGCCCGCTCCCGCCGGCGAGAGCACGAGCTGCATCTCGCGGGCGTCCCGGCCCCAGGAGGCAAGGATCGGATTGCGGACAAGGTCGACGCTCGGGTCGTCGCGGCGCGCAAGCCCGTGCGGCGGCAGGACCGTCGCCTCGAGGCGCGCCCAGAGCACCGGGGAGGGGTGGAGGAGGAAGAGATGGACGTCACGGACCTCGGCGAGCGCAGAGAGCACCTCGAGGTGGCTGCAGGGCAGGCGGGTCAGGCCGAAGAGCGCCACCCGATCGGGGAGCTCCAGCCCCGCCCGCCCGCGCCGTAGCCGCTCGCAGCGCTCGGACAGCTGCTCGGCCGGGCTCGGCTCGCCGAGCCGGGCGCGAAGCCGCCGCCACAGCTCGGCCTGCCAGGCCCCGGAGGCCGGGATGCCGCCGTCCTCACCGCGGGCCCACGACAGCACGAGCTCGGGGCGGTGGACGCCGTACCGGTCATAGAGGTCGGCGAGACGGCGGACGCTCGACAACCGCCGCTCGTCCCCGCCGGCGCCGCCGGCCCGAAGGTGATCGGCGAACGGCGCCAGCCACGGCTCGTCCAGGTGCTCCCTGACGACCTCGAGGAGCGGCCAGGCCAGGCGCTCGGGCGCCCAGCAGATCGATGTCGGGTCCTCCCCGCCAGCCTCGGCCAGCACCCGGCGCACGAGCGTCCCGGGGAAGGGGAACTCGACGTTGGCGCAGACGCCGTCCGCACGCCCGCTCCGGCTGCCGAGCCGGCCGGCGAGCTGCTGGGTGAGCCAGCGCTCCACGCCGCGGGTCGGCACCGAGACGAGCTCAGTCACCATCGGGTCCCCGAGCGGCTCGCCGAAGAGGTCGGCGAGCATCTCCGCGAGCAGGTCCGCCCGCTCGGCGCGGTGGAGGACGAGCACGATGGCTCAGCGTTCCTCGGGGACTGCGCCGATGGCGCGCCGGCCGCGGTGGTGAGCCACGCGCGGAACCTACTGCGCCGCTGCGACAGCGCCCTGCCGCTCTCGCCGAGCTCGAGCATCAGATCGCCGGCGACCGCTCAGCAGACCCGGCGGGCGAGCCTCCCGGCGAGGGTCTCGACGAGGGCGACCCACGACCGGTCGCCGGCCAGCCACAGCCAGGGCTCGAGCCCGGCGCCGCGGACGACGGACGCCAGCGCGCCCGCGCCCACCCCCGGCGCGGGCGGCACAACGGGGTGACCGCATCCATCTGCGCCTCGACGGGCCCGACGCCGCGGTGGGATCAGAGGTGCAGGCCGCACTCCGTCTTGCCGCTGCCGCGCCATCGACCTGCGCGGGGGTCGTCGCCCTCGGCGACCGGGCTCGTCGTCGGCGCGCACCCGATCGAGGAGTAGCCGAGGTAGGCGAGCGGGTGGCGGGGAAGGTCGCGCTCCGCGACGTACCGCTCGACGTCGTCCTCGGTCCACGTCGCGATCGGGTTGACCTTCGCGAGGCCCTTCCCGGCGTCCCAGCCGACGACCGGAGAGCCCGCCCGCTCCGGGGTGTCGACACGCTTCAGCCCGGTGACCCAGGCCCGCGCGCCGGCGAGGGCACGCGCGAGCGGCTCGACCTTCCGGAGCTGGCAGCACCCGGGCGCGCCGCACGGCGCGACGTCCGGCGGCAGCGAGGGCTCCACGACCAGGAGGTTGAGGCCGTAGCGGCGCTCGACGCGGCGGAGGTAGGCGAGCGTCTCGGGAAAGTGGAAGCCGGTGTCGAGGAACACGACCCGGATGCGTGGCTCGACGGCGACGGCAAGGTCGACGACGACACAATCCTGGAAGGAGGACGCGAGCACGAGGTCTCCGCCGAAGCGGTCGACGGCCCAGGAAAGGACCTCCGCCGGCTCCGCACCTTCGAGGCGCGCGCTCGCCTCCCCGAGCTCTGCGGCAAGCTCGGGGGGCGGGACGGACGGCGCGCCGGCCGCCTCCGCCTCGTCCGCGGCGGCGGCCGGGGAGCCACCCGGCGCGCAAAGTTCGGCGACACGCTCCACGATCGTGCTCACGATAGCTC
>JAKAOD010000481.1 GCA_021823365.1 Actinomycetes bacterium
GGTCCCGTCGCCGGCGCAGTCGTCGGCCAGCGCCTCCAGGTCGAAGATCTCGCCGATCCACATCCCCATGTGCACGATGAAGACGATGTGGAGGGGCTGGAGGACATCGGGCGTCTCGTTGGGCCGTACCTCCATCCCCCAGGTGTCGACGGCGACGGCGGCCACCGACCTCTCGGCGATCCACGGGACGGAGGAGAGCCCGAGTCCCGGGGCGGGTCCGCCGGCGTAGTCGCCCCATGTCCCGGTGGACCGCACCCGGGCGATCGTCCCGGTGCGGACGAGCACGTAGTCGCCCCGCCCGACCTCCACGCCGCCGAGCTCGCACGCCCGGTCGAGCTCGGCGGGCCCGATGGCCGTGCCCACCTCCAGCCAGTCGACGCCCAGCGCCCTCGGCACGTCGAGGAGGACGCCGCGACCGACCATCGCGCCGGCCGCGTTGGTGACGGCGTTGCGGAGCGCGCCCTTGCTGCTCACCAGGTCGGCGGAGTAGCCGTTGTAGATCTTGCCCTGGTGGATCACATGGGCCAGGGAGTCCCATTGGGTCCCGCACTGCAGCGGCATGATCACGACGTCGTCGGTGCTGGCGAAGTGGCGGTCGACGCCCCCGAAGAAGTCACGGACCGACGAGCCGGCCACGGCGTCGGCCCCGTCCCGGGTCATGAGGTGGATGGGGTTGAACCGCCCGAGCATCCCGCGCTGCGGCCCGTGCTCGTCGTAGGGGAGGGCCAGCGAGAACGCCGTCCCCTTGCGGACGAGCCGGCTCGCCGCGACCACGTCCTCGGCCGTCACGTGGTTCAGGGTGCCGCGCTGGTCGTCGTCCCCCCAGCGGCCCCAGTTCGAGTACCGCTCGCACAGCGCGAGCACGTCGGCGATGCCCGGCACCTCGGGTGCACCGGCGTCCTTCTCGGCACGCGTCATCTCACAAGCCCATCGTCTTCGCGATGATGTTGCGCTGGATCTCCGAGGTGCCGGCACCGATGACGCCGAGGCGCGACTCCCGGAAGTGGCGCTGGATGTCGAAGTCCATCGTATAGCCGTAGCCGCCGAAGACCTGGAGTCCCATGTCGGCGATGGCCTTGTAGGCCTCGGACACGTAGAGCTTCAACGTGGCGGCGTCTCTCGGGGTGGCCCGGCCGCGGTCGAGGCGGTAGGCGAAGCGGTAGACGAGCATGCGCGAGACGTCCGCCATGACCTGCATGTCGGCAAGCTTGTGGCTGACCGCCTGGAACGTGCCGATCGAGCGGCCGAACTGCTGGCGCTCGCCTGCGTACGCCAGGGCGTCGGCCAGGGCTGCTTGGGCAGCGCCGGCACGGGCCGCCGACAGGCACAGGCGCTCGTACTGGAGCATGTCGGTGACGACCCGCCACCCCTCGCCGGGAGCCCCGACGGCGTTGTCCCGCGGCACCTCCACGTCCTCGAAGGACAGGAGCGTCGTGCCGAGCGGCCAGTGCCCGAGGGTGTCGATGGGCGACGCGGTGAGACCCGGTGCGTCCGTCGGGACGAGCACGGCCGTGATGCCGCCGTGCTTCTCCTCTGAGGTGCGTGCTGCCACCATCACGTAGTCCGACACCCGGAACCCCGAGCAGAACACCTTCTGCCCGCTGATGCGGTAGCGGTCGCCGTCCTCGGCAGCCCGCGTGGTGAGCGCGGCAGCGTCCGACCCGGACTCCGGCTCGGTGAGGGCGAAGCACACGGAGATCTCGCCGCTCGCGAGGCGGGGCAGCAGCTCCTCCTTCTGGGTCCGGGTCCCGTGGGCGCTGAGCGCGTGCCCGCCGTGGCTCACGTTGCGGAAGACCCAGAAGGCGAGGTCCAAGAAGCCCCGGCCCAGCTCCTCCAAGAGGATCGCCACGTCGACCGCCGAGGCGCCCGACCCTCCATACTCGGTCGGGATGTTGAGCCCGAGGCAGCCGAGGCCAGCCAGCGCCTCGAACGCCTCGCGTGGCGGGCGACGCTCGGCGTCGCACTCCCGGACGTAGTCCCTCCCGAAGCGCCTCTCGAAGAGCTCGCGGACCGAGGCGCGGAACATCTCCTGCTCTTCGCTGAACTCCAGGTCCATCCTCAGCTCCTCGGCTCATGGATACCACAGCGGACTCATGATCCCTTGCCCTGGCCCCCGCGGGCGCGCGCCGCGTGCCCGCGGGGGTTCGTGCAAACAGGCTGGCCGAATGCCTCAGTTGGGAACGTCGATCATGCTGAAGGTCTGCTGGTCGTGTCCGAGGTGAAGGTCTTCTTCCATGTCGAGATGCTCAAGAGACCCCATGGGTGAACGTCCTTGTAGATCCGAATCGGCACATCGCGCGCCGACCCTGTCTTGTCCTCGATCTTGCAGAGGTAGACGTTCTCGAGCGGTGCGTAGGTCGCTCTTGTGATGGAGAACGGACCCACGGGAGCGACGACCTTCACGCTCGCCAGCACGTTCGCCAGCTCCTTTTCGCTCTTGATCACTCCGTCCATCTTCTTCAGAGCCGAGACCAGGATCTCGGCGTCGGTGTAGGCGCTCTCCGAGAGGCCTGTCACCCAGACCGCGTACGCCCTGTGGTAGGTGGTGGTGAAGGCT
>JAKAOD010000482.1 GCA_021823365.1 Actinomycetes bacterium
GCGTCTGCGCGCGGCGGATCGCTGAGCGCCAATGCACCGACCCAGGCGAGCCGATCCGGCGGTCCCGCGGCGACCCCGAGCACGCGATAGCCGGTGCCTTCCCGCGACGCCGCCGCGGCGGCGAGCTCGGCCGGTGGCGCGACCTGCGCCGCGATCCGCGCTGCGTCCTCCTGATCTCCACCCCGGGCACTTGTCAATATGACAAGTAGGGATCATACTCCCCGAGTGGTGCGGGAAGTCTCCACAATTCAGCAACTCCAGCTCCTGCCAGACGACCAGCGCGTGCCGGCGCTTCGCCGCCGAGGCGAGAGCCAGTGGTTCGACCGCAAGAGCGCGCGCGTCCGCGCGCGCGAACTCGCAGACGCGATGATCGGGTTCGCCAACGCAGAGGGCGGGCTGATCGCGATCGGAATCCGCGACGGCGGCGTCGAGGGCATCGGAAAGGACGCATCTCTCGAGAATGCATGGAGGCAGGCGGCACGAGACTTCACCTCGCCATCTGTCCCGGTCCACTTCGAGCTCGTACCGTGCATCAATGAGGCCGGCGAGGCGGACCAACTGCTGATCGTGGAGGTGGAGGCGAGCGAGCACGTCCACGAGAACGCTCGCGGAGAAGTGTTCCTTCGGATCGGCGACGAGAACCGGAAGCTCGGGCCCATGGAGATCCAGGAGCTGAGGTACGACAAGGGCGGCACATTCTTCGATGGGACGATGGTTTCCGGATCCACCGCCGAGGATCTGGACGACCGCCTCGTCCACGCGTTCCTCCGGGCCGTCGGCGGAACCCATCGCGCCGATGACTCACTTGTGTCGCGCGGGCTAATGACGCGGAGCCGTGGCCGTGCGACTCCGACAGTCGCGGGCATCCTCACCCTTGGCCGCGACCCCCAGCAGTTCTTGCCCGAGGCACGCCTTCGGCTCCTGCGCTACCAGGGCTCCAGCAGGGAGACCGGCGCTAGGTCAAACGTCCTCGCCGACGTCGAACTCCTGGGTCCTCTGCGCGAGCAGATCGTCTCTGCGCGGCGGGCGCTTCGCCGTTGGCTCGGTGCCGCGACGCGCCTCGGAGCGGGCGGCCGGTTCCAGCCCACCGGTCTGATCCCGGAGGACGCCTGGCTCGAGGCCATCGTCAACGCCGTCGTCCACCGTTCCTACTCCATCGGAGGCGATCACATCCGCGTGGCGCTGTTCGCGGATCGACTCGAGGTCGAGTCACCGGGCCGGCTGCCCGGCCTCGTGCGGGTCGAGACTATCCGGTCGACCCGATTCGCACGCAACCCTCGAATAGCCCGCACGATCCTCGAGTTCGGATACGGGCGCGAGCTTGGCGAAGGCGTGGATCGGATGTTCGAGGAGATGCAGCGAGCTGGATTACCCGACCCCGTGTATCGCCAAGGCCCCTCGAGCGTGGCCGTCACGTTGCTCATGGACCCGATCGGGGCGAGGATGCTTCGGTTGTTGCCGCCGGGTTCAGAGCGCTTCGTCGAGTTCGTGCTCGGGCGGCAGCGAGTCACAACCTCTGAGGCAAGGCAGCTCCTGGATGTGTCGGTCAACACCGCTCGTCGATACCTCAGCGCCCTTGGCGACGCCGGTTACCTCCGTCACGAGAGCAAGAGCGTCCGGGATCCGCATGGTTACTGGCGGGTCGTTGCAGGCGGGCCATTGCCTCCCGAAGCGCCGTAGAAGCGGGGCGCCGAGCCACAGCAACCGGTCATGCATGCTTGTCAAGTTGACAAGCTGCATCTATGGGTACCCTGGGGGGCGGCCCGTGCTCGGGCGCGGCCATGGACCGCCGCTGGCACGCGGGCGTTTGACATCCGGCGGCGACAGGCCTAGCATCAACGATGCTTTATATAAAGGCGCATTGAGTCGACGTTCCTTGGCCTCTCCTGCTCACATCCGCTCCACGATCGCCGCGCTGGCGGCGGCACCCGCCGAGCTGCGCGAGCTGCGCGCCTACCACAAGGCGCTCGCCGACGTGACGCGCCTGCGGATCGTCCAGCGGCTGGCCGAGTCGCCCGCCACGGTGACCGAGCTGATCACGTATGTCGACCTCTCCCAGCCGCTCGTCTCCTGGCATCTGCGCACGCTGCGCGTGGCCGGTCTGGTCGAGACGCGCCGCTCCGGGCGCGAGGTGATCTGCTCGCTGCGGCGCGACGTCATCGACCGCTACGCCCACTGCCAGAGTGAGCTGCTCGAGCATGCCCGGGCTGCCTCGTGAGCACGTCGCGCCCGGTGCAGGGTCGGCTCCTCCGGATCGACACGCGCCCGGCGATCCGGTTCGCACGGGGCGCCGAGTCCGGACGATGACCGAACGCTCCCTGGTCAGCCCCCGCCTGCGCCAGCGCGTCCGCGGTGGGGCCGAGCCCGTCGCCGCCGCGCTCGGGCGTCTCGGGCTGACCCCTAATGAGCTGACGGTCATCGGCTTCGGCGGCTCGTGCCTGGCGGCAGCGCTGGCCGCCGGCGGGCAGTGGCTGCCGGCGGGCCTGGCCAGCCTCGTCTTCGCCGCCTTCGACATGCTCGACGGGGCGTTGGCGCGAGCGATCGTACGC
>JAKAOD010000036.1 GCA_021823365.1 Actinomycetes bacterium
CCTGCGGGTCTCGTGCTTGCCCGGATCGGCGAGCGGTGGCCCATCGCGCCGGTCGACCAGGACGGCGACCCGGCGCCGGCGAGCCGCTACCGCTTCCTCGACGGATCTGGCGAGATCGGCGTCGTCGCGAGCGTCACGCGCCCGTTCTGCGGGACGTGCAACCGGCTGCGGCTCACGGCGGAGGGTTCGATCCGGAACTGCCTGTTCTCCGACGACGAGCTGAGCGTGCGCAGGGTGCTCGAGTCCGGCGGCGGCGACGAGGAGCTGGCACTGATGCTCCGGAGGGCGGTCTGGGCGAAACGGGCGGGTCACGGCATGGACCAGCCCGGGTTCCACCGCCCTTCGCGCTCGATGTCGATGATCGGCGGCTGACCCGCCGTGGCACGCCTGCGCCTTCTCGGACCGGCGAGAGAGGCCGCCGGGCTCGCCGCCGCCGAGGTGGACGGCGCGGACGTCGCCGCCGTCCTCGACGCGGCACGGGCGCGCTTCGGCCCGGCCTTCGCCGAGCTGCTCGGGCGCTCGGCGGTCTGGCTGAACGGCTCGCCGGCGGCAGCGAGCCAGCGCGTCGGGCCGGAGGACGAGGTCGCCGTCCTTCCCCCGGTCTCGGGCGGCTGACCGGGGCTTCGTCTGCGTTCGGTGCGTCGTCAGTGGGCCGTCAGTGCGGCATGCCCCCGGCGAGCAGCTCGAGCGCGTGGGGGAGCACGTCGGCGACGGCCTCGAGGGACTCCAGGGCGCCCCGGGGAGAGCCGGGGACGTTGACGACGAGGCAGCGGCCGATCGTCCCGGCGACGCCCCGGGAGAGCGGGCCGCGGGGGCTCGAGGCCCGCATCGCCTCCCCGATGCCGGGCGCCTCCCGCTCGATCACGCGGCGCGTCGCCTCGGGCGTGAGGTCGAACGGTCCGAAGCCGGTGCCGCCGGTCGTCACGACGAGCCCGGCGAAGCCTGCGCACAGGTCAAACAGCGCCGCCGCGACGGACTCGATCCCGTCGGGCACGACCCGCCGCTCGAGGACGGCGTAGCCACGGGCGGCGAGCGCCTCGGCGAGCGCCTCGCCGGACGCGTCCTCGCGCTCGCCGGCGGCCCCGGAGCTGGACACCGTGAGGACCTTCGCCTCGCGCCCGACCACGGCCCGCACGCTACCGCCCGCCGAAGCCGAGCGGGGCGGGGCGGGGCGGAGCGGGGCGGGCACAACGCCGCCGCTCGTTGCAGGATCCTCGTTGCCGTCTCCGGGCCCGAGGGTGAACACTTGCGTCGTGGACACCTCCAATGACCGGTGGCGAAGCGTCTTCGAGCGCGCAGCCGAGTCCTTCGTCGAGATGACCGAGACCGTGCCGCGGGAGCGCTGGGACTCACCCGGCCTCGGGGTCTGGTCGCTTCGCGACCTCGCGGGCCACACGAGCCGGGCGCTCACCACCATCGAGACCTACCTCGCCCGCGAGCCGGAGCAGACGACGCTCGACGGCCCGCTCGCCTACCTCGCGGCCGCGGCCGCCGCCGGTGCGACGGCGGAGGGGGCGGGTGCCATCGCCGCCCGGGGCCGGGAAGCCGGCGCGGCGCTCGGGCCCGACGTCGCCGCATCGGCACGTGAGATCGCCGACCGGGTCGTCGCGCTCGTCGACCGCACCGCCGACGACGCACCCGTCGCGACCGCCGCCGGAGGGATCGTGCTGGCCGACTACCTGCCGACGCGCGTCCTCGAGCTCACCGTCCACACCCTCGACATGTCGGCAGCGCTCGGCACGAAGCCGCCGGACCGCCTGCGCGAGCCGATCGCCGCCTGCCTGGGCCTCGTCGCCGAGGCGATCGGGGAGACCTCCCAGGCAGGCGACGTGCTCCTCGCGCTGCTCGGGCGCCGCTCGCTGCCCGCCAACCTGCACCTGATCTGACCTGCGGAGACCAGCCTGGCGGGGCTCGCCGCGGCGGCACCGCCGAGGCGCAGTCCGCGACCGGCGCGCCGGTCCGGCGCGTCCAGGCGCCGCCGGCTCACCAGCGGTTGTGGACCTCGGGCGCGACCCGACGCCGGTAGAGGGCGGCGATGCGCTCCAGCGTCCGGGCATCGAGCGGCCCGCGCTCGCCCGCCGCGGCGTTCGCCCTCGCCTGCTCGGGAGTCTTCGCCCCCGGGATCACCGTCGAGACGCCAGGATTCGACAGGCAGAAGCGCAGGGCCATCCCCGCGAGCGACTCGCCGCCCGGGAGGAGCGCGCGCAGCTCCTCGACGGCGGCCAGGCCCGCGTCGAGGTCGACGCCCGAGAACGTCTCGCCGACGTCGAAGGCCTCGCCCCGGCGGTTGAAGTTGCGGTGGTCGTCCTCGGCGAAACGCGTGCCGCGGCTGAACTTCCCCGTGAGCAGCCCCGATGCGAGGGGGACCCGGGCGATCACGCCGACCCCGGCGGAGGCGGCCGCCGGGAGGAACCGCTCGGCGGGCCGCTGGCGGAATGCGTTGTAGATGATCTGGACCGTTGCGACGCCGGGATAGTCGAGCGCCTTCAGCCCCTCCTCGGCACGCTCCACGCTCACCCCGTAGTGGGCGATCCGGCCGCCGGCGACCAGGTCGTCGAGGGCTGCGAACACCTCGGGGTGGTAGAAGAGGTCCGTCGGCGGGCAGTGGAGCTGGACGAGGTCGAGGGTCTCCATGCCGAGGTTCTCCCGGCTCCGGTCGACCCACGCGAGCAGGTTCTCCGGGCTGTAGTGCTCGACACGCTGCTCCGGCGCCCGTCGACCGGCCTTCGTCGCGACGAGCAGCGGTCCGGCCGCCTCGCCACGGAGGCGGGCGACGAGCCGCTCGCTCCGCCCGTCGCCGTAGACGTCGGCGGTGTCGAAGAAGTTCACGCCGGACTCGACGGCCGCGACCAGCGCCCCGTAGGACGTCGTGTCGTCGACCTCGCCCCAGGCGCCGCCGATCGCCCAGGCGCCGAAACCGATGACGCCCACGTCGAACCCCGTCTTCCCGAGCCGTCGATGCTCCACGCGACCGACCCTACCGCCCAGCCGCGGCGGTCCGCCGTCGCCGGACGAGGGCGAGCGCCGGTCGGCCCGCGGCGGACGACGCGCGGCCCGGCCGGCCGGCCGGCCGGCAGAGCTCGTTCACGGACTATTTACGCCCGCACGACAGGTGTTGACGGGATGTTGACGTCGAGGGCGCGACGATCACCCCCATGGCTGACTTCCTCGCCGTCCTCGGCGTCATCGCCTTCACCGTGGCGATGCTCGGGCTGATCTGGGGGCTCGATCGCGTATGACAGACGTCCAGGGAATCCTCCTCGCCGTCGCCGTCGCCGTCTTCGTCTACGTCGGCGTGGCGCTGTTCAAGCCTGAGCTCTTCTGATGGGCTTCTTCTGGACGATCGTCGTCCTGGTCGCCACCCTCGGCCTCGCCTGGCGCTTCCTCGGCTCGTACATGGAGGCCGTCTTCGACGGCAGGGTCCGCTACCTCGCCTGGCTCGAGCGGCCCTTCTACCGCCTGCTCGGGACCGGACCTGAGAACGAGCAGTCCTGGAAGCGCTACGCCGGATCGGTGGTGATCTTCTCCGGGATATTCCTCGCCTTCGGCTACCTGCTGCTGAGGATCCAAGGCTCGCTGCCGCTCGACCCGCAGCACTTCGGGGCGGTGCCGCCGGCGCTCAGCTTCAACACGATCGTCTCGTTCGTCACCAACACGAACTGGCAGAACTACGGCGGCGAGACCACGATGTCGTACTTCTCCCAGATCGGCGTGCTCACGGTGCAGCAGTTCGTCAGCGCGGCCGTCGGCATCGCCGCGGCGATCGCCATGGTGCGGGGGTTCTCGAGGCGAAGCTCGCCGACGATCGGCAACTTCTGGGTCGACATCACCCGCTGCATGCTCTACGTCCTCCTCCCGGTCGCGTTCCTCGCCGGGATCCTGATGGTCGGCCAGGGCGCGGTGCAGACCCTCGCCGGGCCGGTCAGCATCCACGACACGCTGAACGGCGTCACGCAGACGATCCCCCGGGGCCCCGCTGGGTTCATGGGCTCGATCATGCAGCTCGGGACGAACGGCGGCGGGTTCTTCGCCGTCGACCTGGCGCACCCGTTCGAGAACCCGACGGCGCTGACCAACTTCGTCTACATCTGGCTCACGCTCTCCATCCCGTTCTCGCTCACCTACACCTTCGGCAAGATGGTGCGGAGCATCCGCCACGGGGCAGCCCTGCTCGCGGCCATGGTCCTGATCTTCGGCGTCTGGGTCGGGTTCACGAGCTACGCCGAGCACCAGCCCAACCCGGCGGTCGCCGCCGCCGGAGTCGCCCACCAACCGACCGGCAACATGGTGGGCAAGGAGGTCCGCTTCGGCGACACCACGAGCGCCCTGTTCAACGTGTCGATGACGCAGACCTCCGACGGCGCCGTCGACAGCGCCACCGACTCGTACAACCCGATGGGCGGCTTCGGCGCGCTCACCGGCATGATGCTCGGGGAGGTGACGCCAGGCGGGACGGGCAGCGGCCTCTACACAATCCTCATCGACGCCATCATCGCCGTGTTCATCGGCGGCCTGATGATCGGGCGCACGCCGGAGTACCTGGGGAAGAAGATCCAGGCAAGAGAGGTGAAGCTCGCCGGCCTGGGGATCCTCGTGATGCCCGTCATCGTGCTCGTCACGACGGCAATCGCCGTCTCGATCCACGCCGGGCAGGCCGGTCCGCTCAACCACGGGCCGCACGGCTTCAGCGAGATCCTCTACGCCCTGACCTCGCAAGCCAACAACAACGGATCGGCGATGGCCGGTCTGAGCGGCAACACGGCCTTCTACAACGTCATCGGCGCCGTCGACATGCTGATCGGGCGTTTCGGCATCCTGATCCCGGCGATCGCCATCGGCGGGTCGCTGGCCTCCAAGAACGTCGTTCCTGGATCGCTCGGCACCTTCCGGACCGACAACGCCATGTTCATCGGGCTGGTCGTCGGCGTCATCGTCATCGTCGGCGGCCTCACGTTCTTCCCCGCCGTCTCGCTCGGACCCATCGTCGAGCAGCTGAGCCACGGAAGGTTCTTCTGATGACCGACGCCACAGCCCAGTCCCAGCCTCAGGCGGGCTCCGCGCCCCGCGGCGTGGCGGAGGCCCGCAGCCTCTTCGACCGCGAGATCCTCAAGCTGGCGCTCGTCAACGCCTTCAAGAAGCTCCATCCCCGGGTGCAGATCAAGAACCCGGTCATGTTCGTCGTGCTGGTGGGCACCGTCATCACCCTCATCGAGTCGATCGCCCACCCGGACAAGTTCGACTGGTCCATCACCATCTGGCTCTTCCTGACGGTCATCTTCGCCAACTTCGCGGAGGCCATGGCCGAAGGTCGCGGCAAGGCACAGGCCGACACGCTCAGGCGCATGCGCTCGGAGGCCGAGGCGCGCCGGCTCCGTCCGGACGGCACGGAGGAGCGCGTGGCGGCCGCGGAGCTGGCAAGGGGCGACCTCGTGTGCTGCGAGGCGGGCGACCTCATCCCCTCCGACGGCGAGATCGTCGAGGGCGTCGCCTCGGTCGACGAGTCGGCCATCACCGGCGAGTCGGCGCCGGTGATCCGCGAGTCCGGCGGCGACCGCTCGGCCGTCACGGGCGGCACGAAGGTGCTCTCCGACCGCATCGTCGTGCGCATCACCGCCGAGCGAGGAAAGACCTTCCTCGACCGGATGATCCACCTCGTCGAGGGCGCCAACCGGCAGAAGACGCCGAACGAGATCGCCCTCACCATCCTTTTGGCCGTGCTCACCATCGTCTTCATACCGGTCGTCGTGACGTTGCAGCCCTTCGGCCACTACGCAGGGGCGACGGTGTCGGTCGTGATCCTCGTGTCGCTCCTCGTGTGCCTCATCCCCACGACCATCGGAGCCCTTCTGTCGGCGATCGGCATCGCCGGCATGGACCGGCTCGTCCAGAAGAACGTGCTCGCGATGAGCGGGCGGGCCGTGGAGGCGGCCGGGGACGTCCAGACCCTGCTGCTCGACAAGACCGGCACCATCACGATGGGCAACCGCATGGCCGCCGCGTTCCACCCCGCCGGCGGGGCCGACGAAGAGGAGCTCGCCGGCGCCGCCCAGCTGGCGTCGCTGGCCGACGAGACCCCGGAGGGTCGCTCGATCGTCGTGCTCGCCAAGGAGCGCTTCGCCATCCGCGAGCGGGACCTCGGCGAGCACCATACCTTCGTCCCGTTCTCCGCCACGACCCGCATGTCGGGGCTCGACATGGACGGCCGACGGATCCGCAAGGGCGCTGCCGACTCGGTGCGGCGCTGGGTCGAGGAGCAGGGTGGCGTGAGCCCGGAAGGGCTCAACGAGATCGTCGAGCGCGTGTCGAGGTCGGGGTCCACGCCGCTCGTGGTGGCCGACGGCCCGCGCATCCTCGGCGTCATCGAGCTGAAGGACGTGGTCAAGCAGGGCATCCGCGAGAAGTTCGACCAGATGCGCCAGATGGGCATCCGCACGGTCATGGTCACCGGCGACAACCCGCTGACGGCGGCGGCCATCGCCCAGGAGGCCGGCGTCGACGACTACCTCGCCGAGGCGACCCCGGAGGCAAAGCTGGCGTTGATCCGGTCCGAGCAGGAGGGCGGGAAGCTCATCGCGATGACCGGCGACGGCACGAACGACGCCCCGGCGCTCGCCCAGGCGGACGTCGGCGTGGCCATGAACACCGGCACGACCGCCGCCAAGGAAGCGGGCAACATGGTCGACCTCGACTCCAACCCGACGAAGCTGATCGACGTCGTCGAGATCGGGAAGCAGCTGCTCATCACCCGAGGCTCGCTCACGACGTTCTCCATCGCCAACGACGTGGCGAAGTACTTCGCCATCGTCCCGGCCCTTTTCGTCGCCACCTACCCGCAGCTGCACACGCTCGACATCATGAAGCTGCACAGCCCCTCGAGCGCGGTGCTCTCGGCGGTGATCTTCAACGCCCTCGTGATCGTGGCGCTCATCCCGCTGGCGCTGCGCGGCGTTCGCTTCCGCGCGGCCAGCTCGGCCGCGATCCTGCGCCGCAACGTGTGGATCTACGGGATCGGCGGGATCGTCGTCCCCTTCATCTTCATCAAGCTCATCGACCTCATCCTCGTCGCTCTTCACGCCTACTGATCGCGAGTCCCAATGCTTGCCTACCTCCGCCGTTCGATCGCCTCGATCCTCGTCTTCACGATCGTCTTCGGCTTCGTCTACGCCTTCGCCGGAACGGGGGTCGCCCAGCTGCTCTTCAGGCACCAGGCCGACGGGTCGATCACCGCCGAGGGCTCGACCCTCATCGGGCAGAACTGGGCGAGCACGCCCTGCCCCGGGCACCCGCTCGGCAGCTGCGTGTTCCACGGCCGGCCCGACGACACCGGCCCCTACGCGGCTGTCGTCTGCCCGTCCAACGCGAAGAGCTGCACGCCCAGCCCCGGCGGGGACAACCCCCTCGTCGCCAACCGCGCCGACGGCGAGTCGGCGGCGACGAACCTCGGCCCCCGGTCGAAGGTGCTCCTCGCGGATACCAAGGCGCTCGTCGCCTACTGGCACCGCCTTGGCGTCGACCCCACCCCGGACCTCGTGACGACGTCGGGAAGCGGCCTCGACCCGGACATCACCGTGCAGGACGCGCTCGTGCAGGTCCCCATGGTCTCGAAGGCGACCGGCATTGCGCCGTCGAGGCTGCGGAAGCTCATCGCCCGGCACAACCAGGGCGCGGAGCTCGGCTTTCTCGGGTCGTCGACCATCGACGTCCTCCAGCTGAACGAGGCGCTCGCGCGCCTCGAAGCGGCGTCCCGGCGCTGACCTCCCGGCGCTGACCTCCCGGCGCTGGCGTCCCGGCGCTGGCGTCCCGGCGCTGGCCTCCCGGCGCTGACCTCCCGGCGCTGGTGGCGTCAGGAGGCGACAAGCTGGTAGCCGATCCCCGGGTGCGTGCGCAGGAACACCCCGTCCTCGTCGCCGAGCTTGCGACGCAGGCGGTGCGCGTACACCCGCAGATAGTGGGTCTCGGCGCCGTACTGCGGGCCCCAGACCTCTTTCAGGATCATGTGGTGCGTGCAGACCTTCCCGGCGTTGCGGGCGAGGTAGGTGAGGAAGGCGAGCTCGCGGGCCGTCAGGTCGAGCTCCCGCCCGCGAAAGCTCGCGCTCTGATGCACGAGGTCGACCCGCAGGTCACCCACCGCGAGCTCGGTCAGCTCCTCGTCCCGACCGGCGCGCGCGTGGCGCAGCGCGACCCTGAGGCGGGCTTCGAGCTCTGCCATCCCGAACGGCTTCGTCACGTAGTCGTCGGCGCCGGCGTCGAGCGCCGCCACCTTGCGGCCCTCGGCGTCGGCCGCCGACAGCACGAGGATCGGGACCGACGACCACTCCCGCAGGCGGCGGCAGACGTCGACGCCGTCGATGTCAGGAAGGCCGAGGTCGAGGACGACGACGTCAGGCGCCGAGAGGGCGACCTGGTCGATCCCCTCGCCCCCCGCCCCGGCCACCGAGACTTCGTAGCCTCGCGCAACGAGACCGATACGCAGCGCACGGCGAAGCGAAGGGTCGTCGTCGACGACGAGCACCTTCGACATCTACGGCACCTCGGGCAGCGCCGGCGCCGCGGGGAGGCCGAAGGCGAAGCGGGAGCCGCCCCCGCTCGCCTCCTCGACCCGGATCGTCTCGCCGTGCACCTCGACGAACGCCTTTGCGATCGCCAGGCCGAGCCCGCTCCGTCCACCCGCGCCGTCGCGGCTGAACATCGTGAAGATCCGCTCGCGCATCGACTCCGGCACCCCTGGGCCGTGGTCCTCGACCCAGGCCTCGACCGAGGCGCGACCGCCCGGGGCGCCGGGGCGTGCCTCGGCGCCGATCGCGATCTTCGTGCCCTCGGGCGCGTAGCGCTCGGCGTTCTCGAGGAGATTGACGAGGACGTGACCGATGAGGACGTGGTCGACCTCGACGGGCGGGAGGCCGGGCGGGATCTCGGAGACGATGCGCCCCGTGCGCTCGGGGCCGCCCAGCATGGCCAGGGACTCGGCGACGAGCTCCGCGACGCTCGTGACCTCGCGGTGCTGCTCGAGCGCGCCCGCCTCGATCCGCGTCATGTCGAGAAGGTTCGTGACCATGCGGGCGAGCCGATCAGCCTGCCCTTCGACCAGGGCGAGCAGCTCACCGGCATCCGACTCGCTGAGCGCCAGGCCGGGCTGGCGGAGGTCGGAGACGGCGGCCTTCAGCGACGCGAGCGGTGTCCGCAGGTCGTGGGAGACGGCGCCGAGCAGCGCCGAGCGCATGCGGTCTGCCTCCTCGAGCAGGCCGTTGCGCACCGCCTGGTCGCGAAGGCGCGCCCGCTCGAGCGCCAGCGCGACCTGGTTGGCATAGGTGCGCAAAGGCGCCCACTCGCCGGGTCCCAGTGGGTCGGGCGAGACGAGCACGACGAGGCCGAATGGCCGGCCGGCTGCCGAGAGCGGCAACCCGACGACCCGGCCGCCGCCGGCGGTGGCGCTGCGCAGCCGGCCGCCGGAGGGGAGCACCTGGGCAAGCTCCGCGTCCGAGAGCGGCTCGCCGGCCGACGCGACGGACCTGAGCGCCTCGCCTTCGGCAAGCAGGAGGCTCACCGAGCGCAGCGAGAAGCTCTCCTGGAGGGTCGTCGCGACGCGTGCGAGGAGCTCCGCGAGCGGGCGGTCGCCGACGAGGGCGTCGGAGAGCTCGTAGAGCCGGCGCGCCTCGACCTCGCGCCTCGCCGACTCGGACCGGGCTCGCTGGAGGCTCGAGACGACGCGGGCGACCATCAAGACGACGAGGGCGTAGACGGCCAGCGCCACCCAGTTCTGGCCGGAGCCGACGTCGAGGGTCCCGAAGGGCGGGATGAAGAGCAGGTCGTAGGCGAGAAAGCCCCCGAGGACGGCGATGACGCCCGCCGCGAACCCGCCGATGGCGACGCCGAGCACGACGGGCACGACGAGCACGAGCGCCGCCGTCGCGATGCTCAGGTGGGACCTGGCCGGAGCCATCGCCGCGCTCAGGACCGCCACGCCCGCGAGGGCGACGGCCGCGCCGAGAGCGGTGCGCCTCACCGGGACGAGACTACGACGAGCGACGCCACGAACACCGCGTAGGCGCAGATGATGCAGGCTCCGACGCTTCGCCGCATGCCGCGGTGCCGCCAGGCGAAGGCGAGCGACGCCACCGTCAGGCCCACGTACCAGGCGGCGACGAAGATCCCCTGACCGGAGGAGGTGGTCCCCACCACGGCCGCGGGCAGGAGGAAGCCGGCGACCGCGTTGATCGTGTTGCTGTTGAGGGCGGTCGAGAGGACGGCGACGCCCCGCCGGCGGCGCGCCAGGTAGACGGCGGCGACGGCGTTCGGGACGCTCGTCACCGCGGCGAGGACGAGGCCGCCGACGACGATCCCCGGCACGCCGAGCCGCTGGCCGAGCCCGGAGGCGGCGCGCTCCATCGCGACGCTCGCGGCGACGACGACCACCAGCGCGACGCCGCCGACGAGCGCGTCGTGCCGCCCGCGGCGCGGCAGGTGGAAGCCCTCGTGGACTTCCAAGTCCTCCTCCGCCGCGGCGCGCTCCAACCAACGGCGGCCCCGCCCGGGCAGCGCCAGGCGGCGAAGCCGGGCTGGCCCGGCGCCGAGGACGAAGCCGTAGGGCAGGAGCACGACGACGGCAAGGGCGAGCGCGGCGGCGACAGGCAGCACGCCGACGACCGACAGCAGGCAGACGACGGCGACCGCCAGCGCGACCGCCCCGCTCATCTCCACCACGTGGCGGTGCAGCACGACCGCCCCCGCGACGACGGCACCGAGGCCGAGCAGGGCAGCGAGGTTGAAGACGTTCGAGCCGAGCACCACGCCCGCTCCGACCAGCTGCTGGTGGTGCGCGACCGCGGTTGCCGCCGAGGTGATCTCCGGGCTGTCTCCCGCGAGCGCGGCGGAGAGGCCGAGCAGGGCGTCGGAGGCGCCGAGGCGGTGGCCGAGCCGCTCGATGCGGGCGACGAGCACCCAGCTCGCATACAGGCTCGCGGCCGCGCCGAGCACGAACAGCGTCGCGTCGGCCGGACCGCCCACGTCGGCTCCCTTCCCCGGGGCCCTCCCGTGCGGGCAGGGCCAGCGGACGTCGTGCCGACCAGGCTTCCCGGCGCTCCGTGCCGATCGTAGGTCGGGGCGAGCACCAGCTGTTCAGGCAAGATGGTCAGGTGAGCGAGACGCGCACCGTGCCGCCGCCGGACGAGGTCGCCGACGAGGTGCGCCCCGCCGGTCACTTCCGGCTGTACATGGGTGCCGCCGCGGGGGTGGGCAAGACCTGCGCCATGCTGGACGAAGGCTGGCGACGGCACGTGCGCGGCAGCGACGTCGTCGTCGGGTTCGTCGAGACCCACGGCCGATCGCACACCGCGGAGCTGCTCCGCGACCTCGAGGTCGTGCCCCGGAGGAAGGTGGGGTACCGGGGCGCCAGCTTCGAGGAGATGGACCTCGACGCCGTGCTCGCACGCCGTCCCGAGGTCGCCCTGGTCGACGAGCTCGCGCACACGAACGTCCCCGGCTCGGGCCGCAACGAGAAGCGGTGGACGGACGTGCTCGAGCTGCTCGACGCGGGGATCGCCGTCATCAGCACCGTGAACGTCCAGCATCTGGAGAGCATCGCCGACGCCGTCGAGAGGATCACCGGGGTCCCGGTGCGCGAGCGGGTCCCCGACTGGGTCGTCCGCAAGGCGGACCAGCTCGAGCTCATCGACTCCTCGCCCCAGCAGCTGCGGCGGAGGATCCTCCACGGCAACGTCTACCCGTCGGAGAAGGTCCCGAGCGCGCTGGCCGGCTTCTTCCGCACGGAGAACCTTGTCGCGCTGCGGGAGCTCGCGCTCCGCTTCGTCGCCGACGAGACCGAGGAGGAGCTGCTCGCCTTCCTCGCGACCCACGCCCAGCTCGGGGTCTGGGAGACCAGGGAGCGGATCATGGTCGCGGTGACCGCCGCGCCGGGAACTCCTGGCGTCGTCCGGCGCGCCGCGCGCATCGCGTCCCGGGCGAAGGGGGAGCTCCACGTCGTCCACATCCGGAGCGACGAGACGAGCCGGTCTGGCGAGCGCACGATCGCCGAGGTCCGCGAGCTCGCCGAGGCGCTCGGCGCGACCTGGCACGAGATCGCCGGCGACGAGCCCGCCCGCACGCTGGTCCGCTTCGCCGGCGCGCACCAGATCACTCAGATCGTCCTCGGCTCCAGCCGCCGCAGCCGCATCGAGGAGCTCACACGGGGCTCCGTGGTGAGCCGCGTCCTG
>JAKAOD010000037.1 GCA_021823365.1 Actinomycetes bacterium
TCTTCCCCCCCGGGGTCAACCAGCTGGTGCGCGTCTACGTCGCGCAGAAGCGCAAGATCTCCGAAGGCGACAAGCTCGCCGGCCGCCACGGCAACAAGGGCGTCGTGTCCAAGATCCTCCCGGTCGAGGACATGCCCTACCTCGCCGACGGCACGCCGGTCGACATCATCCTGAACCCACTCGGCGTGCCGAGCCGGATGAACGTCGGCCAGGTGCTCGAGGCGCACCTCGGCTACGCGGCCCGGTGGGGATGGGAGCGCGACGGGGCGGCGGAGCCGGCGACCGCCGGGCTGCCGCCGGCGGCCGACGGGGCTCGCGCGTCCGGCGGGTCGGAGGATCGGAAGACGAGCCCGCGTACCGGCCCGGCGGTGTGGGTCTCGACCCCGGTCTTCGACGGCGCCCACTGGGACGAGGAGTCGGGCGCCGGGCGCAATCCGACGATCAAGCAGGTCTTCGAGCGGCTGAGGCCGGACTCGGCATCCGGCGGGGAGCGCCAGATCCGCGTCGACGGCAAGGCGATCCTCTACAACGGGCGCACCGGCGAGCCCTACGACAACCCGATCAGCGTCGGGTACATGTACATCCTCAAGCTCGCCCACCTCGTCGACGACAAGATCCACGCTCGTTCGACGGGTCCCTACTCGATGATCACCCAGCAGCCGCTCGGCGGGAAGGCCCAGTTCGGCGGCCAGCGCTTCGGCGAGATGGAGGTCTGGGCGCTCGAGGCCTACGGCGCCGCCTACGCGCTGCAGGAGCTGCTCACGATCAAGTCCGACGACGTGCTCGGGCGCGTCAAGGTCTACGAGGCGATCGTGAAGGGGGAGAACATTCCCGAGCCGGGGATCCCCGAGAGCTTCAAGGTGCTCATCAAGGAGATGCAGTCGCTCTGCCTCGACGTCGAGGTGCTCTCGACGTCGGGCGAGGAGATCGAGATGCGCGAGCTCGACGAGGACGTCTACCGGGCGGCGGAGGAGCTCGGCATCGACATCAGCCGGCCCGAGCGGGGGTCGGACGAGGAGGACGCGCGGCGTGCGGCGGAGAGGAGCTTCTAGATGCTGGACGTGAACGACTTCGACCAGCTTCGCATCGGCCTCGCGACCGCCGACGACATCAGGGTGTGGTCGCGCGGCGAGGTGAAGAAGCCGGAGACGATCAACTACCGGACGCTCAGACCCGAGAAGGACGGGCTGTTCTGCGAGAAGATCTTCGGCCCGACGAAGGACTGGGAGTGCTACTGCGGCAAGTACAAGCGGGTGCGATTCCGCGGCATCGTCTGCGAGCGCTGCGGCGTCGAGGTCACGCGCTCGAAGGTCCGCCGCGAGCGGATGGGCCACGTCGAGCTCGCCGCCCCCGTCGTCCACATCTGGTACCTGCGAGGCACGCGCTCGTGGCTCGCCTACCTCCTCATGGGGACCGAGGCCCGTGAGGAGCTGAAGGCGAAGCAGCTCGAGAAGGTCATCTACTTCGCCGCCTACCTCGTCACCCATGTCGACGAGGAGAAGCGCCACGCCGACCTCCCGAACCTCGAGGCGGAGCTCGCCTCGGAGATCGCCGAGATCGAGCGGGGTCGCGACCTCGAGGTCGAGCGGCGGCTCGCCGCCCTCGAGGCCGAGCTCGTCCAGCTCGAGAAGGACGGGGCGAAGGAGTCGGAGGTGCGCGCGCGGCAGCGGGCCGTCGAGAAGGAGGTCGCCGGTCTGCGTGAGCGCGGCGCGGCCGAGATCACGATGGCGAGCCGCGCCCTCGACGAGCTGCGCGAGCTGCACAGCCGGCGGATCATCGAGGACGAGCTGCTCTGGCGCGAGCTCGTCGCCCGCTACGGCGACTACTTCGAGGGCGGCATGGGGGCAGAGGCGATCGCCAGTCTCATCGCCCGGATCGACCTCGACGCCGAGGAGCAGAAGCTTCGAGAGAGCATCGACCCGGCCGGCGGCCGGCGGCCGCTGTCCGCTCAGCGCAAGCAGAAGGCGATCAAGCGGCTGAAGATCGTCTCGGCCTTCAACCGCCGCGACGAGACCGGCCGGCGTGCGAACGACCCGCGGGCGATGATCCTCGACGCGGTCCCGGTGATCCCCCCGGACCTCAGGCCGATGGTCCAGCTCGACGGCGGTCGGTTTGCGACGTCGGACCTGAACGACCTGTACCGCCGCGTGATCAACCGGAACAACCGCCTGAAGCGGCTGCTCGACCTCGGCGCGCCCGAGATCATCATCAACAACGAGAAGCGGATGCTCCAGGAGGCCGTCGACGCGCTGTTCGACAACGGCCGGCGCGGCCGGCCGGTCACGGGTCCGGGCAACAGGCCGCTCAAGAGCCTCTCGGACATGCTGAAGGGCAAGCAGGGGCGGTTCCGTCAGAACCTGCTCGGCAAGCGCGTCGACTACTCCGGGCGCTCGGTGATCGTCGTCGGGCCGACGCTCAAGCTCCACCAGTGCGGCCTGCCGAAGCAGATGGCCCTCGAGCTGTTCAAGCCGTTCGTGATGAAGCGCCTCGTCGACGTCGAGATCGCGCCGAACATCAAGTCGGCGAAGCGCATGGTCGAGCGGCGGCGCCCGCAGGTCTGGGACGTGCTCGACGAGGTGATCAAGGAGCACCCCGTGCTGCTCAACCGGGCGCCCACGCTCCACCGCCTCGGGATCCAGGCCTTCGAGCCCGTGCTCATCGAGGGGAAGGCGATCCAGATCCACCCCCTCGTCTGCACGGCCTTCAACGCCGACTTCGACGGCGACCAGATGGCGGTGCACCTCCCCCTCTCAGCGGAGGCCCAGGCCGAGGCGCGCGTGCTGATGCTCTCGGCGAACAACATCCTCTCCCCGGCGACCGGGCGGCCCGTCACGGTCCCGACGCAGGACATGGTCTTCGGCGTCTACTACCTCACGCTGCTCGCCGAAGGGCGGCGCGGCGAGGGCCGGGTGTTCAGGAGGGTCGAGGAGATCCGGGCCGCCTACGAGGCGGGGGACGTCGACCTGCACGCCCGGATCCAGTTGCGCCGCGGGGGCGGACGGTCGCTCGCGGCGGACGGTGACGAGGAGCCGGAGTCGGTCGAGACGACGCCGGGACGGGTCTTCTTCAACCTCGCGCTGCCGGACGGCTTCGGCTACGTCAACAGCGTCGTCGGCAAGCGCGCGACGAGCGTCGGCTCGATCGTCGAGCAGCTCGCCTCCCGCTACCCCAAGGCGGTCGTCGCCGAGAGCCTCGACCGGATCAAGGAGCTCGGCTTCAGCTTCGCGACGCGCTCGGGGCTCACGATCTCCATCGACGACGTGAAGACGCCGCCGGACAAGCAGGCGATCCTCGACCGGTACGAGACCGAGGCGCAGAAGGCCGAGTCGCAGTTCAAGCGCGGCATCATCACCGACGACGAGCGGCGCCAGAAGGAGATCGAGATCTGGACGTCGGCCAACAGCGAGGTCGGCCGAGCGATGGAGAAGTCGCTCGCCCTCATGGAGTTCAACCCGCTCGACATGATGGTCGACTCCGGCGCTCGTGGGAACCCGCAGCAGGTTCGCCAGATCGCCGGCATGAAGGGCCTCGTGTCGAACCCTCGCGGCGAGATGATCCCCCGGCCGATCGTCTCCTCGTTCCGGGAGGGGCTGTCGGTCCTCGAGTACTTCATCTCCACCCACGGCGCCCGCAAGGGCCTCGCCGACACCGCGTTGCGCACGGCGGACTCCGGCTACCTCACGCGCCGGCTGGTCGACGTCGCGCAGGAGCTCATCGTCCGCGAGGAGGACTGCGGGACGTCGCGGGGCATCTGGATCGACGGCGTCGTCCCGGACCAGGCGGGGAAGCGGAGCTATCTCGAGACCCGCGCCTACGGGCGCGTGCTCGCCGAGCCGGTGACGCTCGGCGACGGCTCGGTGGTCGACGCGGGCACCATCCTTGACGACGCCCTCGTGGCGCGCCTCTCCGCCGATCCGGCGACGGACCGCGTCCGGGTCCGTTCCGTGCTCACCTGCGAGGCCCCGCAGGGCGTGTGCGCGCGCTGCTACGGCCAGTCGCTCGCCACGGGGCGCCAGATCGAGCTCGGCGAGGCCGTCGGCGTCATCGCGGCGCAGTCGATCGGAGAGCCCGGGACCCAGCTCACGATGCGCACGTTCCACACCGGCGGCATCGTCGGCGAGGACATCACCCACGGCCTTCCCCGCGTCGTCGAGCTGTTCGAGGCGCGTACCCCGAAGGGCGCGGCCGTGCTCGCCGGGCTGTCCGGCGTCGTGCGCGTCGAGGAGGAGGAGACGGGGCGGCGCGTCACGGTGGTCGCCGACGATGGGACCGAGGAGACCCACTCCGTCGCTCCCCGCGCCCACCTCGAGGTCGGCGAGGGCGTGGAGGTCGCCGCCGGCGACGCGCTCGTCGAGGGGCCGAAGGACCCGAAGGAGCTCCTCGAGATCAAGGGGATCAGGGAGACCCAGCAGTACCTCGTCGAGGAGGTGCAGAAGGTCTACCGCGACCAGGGCGTGTCCATCCACGACAAGCACATCGAGCTCATCGTCCGCCAGATGCTGCGGCGGGTGCTCGTCGCCGAGGCCGGCGACTCGCCGTTCCTCCCGGGAGAACGCGTCGACAGCCAGCGTTACACCGCCGTCAATCGGGAGCTCCTGAACGAGGGCAAGCGCCCGGCCGAGGGCCGGCCCGAGCTGATGGGGATCACGAAGGCCTCGCTCGCCACCGAGTCGTGGCTCTCGGCGGCGTCGTTCCAGGAGACGACTCGAGTGCTGACCGAGGCGGCGATCGAAGGGCGCTCCGACCGGCTCCTCGGCCTCAAGGAGAACATCATCATCGGCAAGCTGATCCCTGCCGGTAGCGGCACCGGCCAGTACCGGTCGGTGGGCGTCGAGACCCCGGAGGCGCAGCGCATGTCCTTCTGGTCCTCCGACGCCGAGGGCCAGGAGCCGGGCGCCGAGGAGCTTGCGGCGTGGTTGCGCAACGTCGAGGGCTCACCCTTCGGCGGCTACGGCGCCGAGCCCGGGGGAGCGGAGACCGCCTACACGCACGAGCCGGCGCCGAGGACGTTCGACCCGGGCGACGTCTTCGACGACGGCTCGGAGGACGATGCGGGCTACGACACGACCGGAGAGGGCGCCGGCTAGCTCTCCCGCCCCCACGCCGGAGGGCGCGAGCGTGCCCCCCTCGCCCGGAGAGGGCGGCCCGGCGCCTGCCGGGCTCGTCCTCGAGGGCGTGGCCAAGTGCTTCCGCGACAGCACCGGCGTCGTCGAGGCGCTCGCCGGCGTGCAGCTCTCCGTCGAGCGCGGCCGGTTCGTCACCATCATCGGCCCGAGCGGCTGCGGGAAGTCGACGCTGCTCCGCATCGCCGCCGGGCTCGTCGAGGCCGACGCCGGCGGGGTGACGATCTTCGGCGAGAGCCCGCGCCGCGCCTGCGCCGCGAAGCACGTCGGCTTCGTGCCCCAGTCGCCGGCGCTCCTGCCGTGGCGGACAGTGCTGGACAACGTCCGGCTTCCCCTGCAGGTCAACACGCGGGCGGCGTCCTCGCCCCGCGCCGGGGCGCGCGACCCCGAGGAGATCCTGGACGCCTTCGGCCTCGGCCCGGTCAAGCACCTCCGGCCGGCACAGCTCTCCGGCGGCATGCGGCAGCGGGTCGCGATCGCCCGCGCCTTCGCCTTCGACCCCGAGATCCTGCTCATGGACGAGCCCTTCTCCAGCCTCGACGAGATGACGCGGGAGGTGCTGCGCCACGAGCTGCTCGACCTGTGGCAGGCGCGCCGCAAGACCGTGCTGTTCGTCACGCACTCGGTCACCGAGGCGGTCCTGCTCTCCGACGTCGTGGCGGTCATGACCGCCCGGCCCGGACGCATCGGCGCCGTCGTCCCGGTCGGCCTGCCGAGACCGCGGGGGGACCTCGTCGAGCTGACCGACGAGTTCCGCGCGATCGAGCGGAGGGTGCGCCTGGAGCTGCGCGACGGGTTCTCCTCCCCGCTCCGAGCGTCGCCCCGGGGTCGGGGCGCCGCGGGGGACCGGGAGAGCGGCGACGGGTCCGGTGAGGACTGGGCGGGCGGCGACGGGGTCGGCGGCGATGCGCACGGCTGAGCGCGCCGGCCCCGGTCGCGACGGGCCACGCGCGCCCGGCGGCGGCGCGTCCGGCGCCGGCCCGGCAGGACCGCGCGCAGGCCGTCCCGTTCCGGCGGGCGGCTGCAGCGGCGGGTCGAGCCGCCTCCGGCGCGTGCTCTCGCTCCCGCGGTGGCTTCCCCCCGTCGTGGCGTTCGGCGTGCTCACCCTCGCCTGGCAGCTCGTCGCCGTCAGCACGGTCCAAGGCGGCGTGCCGACGGTGCTGCCGACCGTCCCGGCGGTGGTCTCCGAGCTCTGGCGCAACCCGGACCTCTTCTGGCGCGACACCGTCGTCACGCTGCAGGAGGTGGCCGTCGGGCTGCCGGCGAGCTTCGTCGCCGCCTTCGGCCTCGCCGTCGCGATGAGCTACGTGAAGGTCGTCGAGCGCGCCGTCATGCCGCTCGCCGTGGTGCTCAACGTCACGCCGGTCGTGGCCCTCGCGCCAGGTCTCGTCGTCGCCTTCGGCTTCGACCTCGTCCCGCGCTACATCGTCACGGCCGTCATCGTCTTCTTCCCCTTCCTCGTCAACTCCCTCGTCGGGCTGCGCTCGGCCGACCCCGAGGCGCTCGAGGTGCTCCAGACCCTGCACGCCTCGCCGCTCGAGGTGCTCTTCAGGCTGCGGCTGCCGAGCAGCCTGCCGTACCTGTTCGCCGCGGCCCGGGTCTGCCTCCCCCTCTCGGTGGTCGGGGCGGTCGTCGCCGAGATGTCGTCGTCGGGGGACGTGCTCGGTCTCGGATCGCTGATCGAGACGGCGTCGGCGAGCGACGACCTCGCGCGCATCTACGCCGCGATATTGGTGCTCGCCGTGCTCGGGCTCGCCCTCACCCTCGCCGTCGCCGTCCTCGAGCGCCGGGTCCTGTCGTGGCGCTTGCCGGCGAGGGGCGACTAGACAAGGGAAGTGCCCCGGGTGCTCGCCGTTGTCGGCCTTTTCGCCGCGCTCGCCGTGCCCTCCGGCGCCGCGGCCGCGCGGGTGGTCGCGAAGGGGCCGCCCGCTCCGGCCGCGCTTCGTCCGGCTGGGGCGGCGCGCGCGTCTGCCACGCCCGCCGCCGGCGGCCTCGTCGGCACGCGCCGCTGCCGGGAGAACGAGCGCGCAGGGACGATGACGTTCGTCTCACCGTTCGGCTACGACGCCTCGGCAGGCATCCTCGACGTCGTCGCGGCGAAGAGCCTCGGGTACTTCCGGGAGATGTGCCTCAAGGTCGACCTCGTCCTCTCCTCATACGCGCCCTACGAGCTCGTCTCCGCCGGGCGCGGCACGATCACCGGGCAGGGAAGCGCGGCGGACTTCCTCGTCGGAGTCGCTCACGGCGAGCGGCTCGTCGCGATCGCGACCTACGGCGACACCTCCGACTACGCGCTGCTCACGTGGCCGAGCATCACCCGTCTTGCCCAGCTCGAGGGCAAGGTCGTCGGCTACCACACCGTGCTGCCGGTGATCCTCGAGGAGATGCTCGAGAGGGCCGGCGTCGAGCTGTCGAAGCTCCATCTCGTCGACGACCTCTCCTACGACCCCGACCTGCTCCCGCAAGGCAAGTTCGCCGGCCTCCAGGCCTACCGGTCCAACGAGCCGATCACGCTGAGAGAGCAGCACCTTGCCTTCCGCGAGTGGATCCCGAGCCGGTTCGGCGTGCGCGGGACCTTCAACGTCCAGGTCGTCAACCAGCCCTTCCTCGACGCGCACCCAGCCGCCGTCGCCGACTTCCTCCGGGCGGAGCTGCACGCCTTCGACTACTGCGCCGTGCACGCCGTGGCCTGCGTGCGCATCGAGCAGGGCGACGCCGGCGCGGCAGGCGCCTCGTACTCCTTCGGCCACAGCCTGGCGGAGTGGCGCTTCGAGGTGGCCCTCGCGGAGCACAACCGGTTGCCCGGCGCGGGCGTCGGCGTGCAGTCGGAGGCGGAGTGGGCGCCGGAGGTCCGGGCGCTCGGGCGGTTCAAGATCCTCCGCCACGTGCCTCCGCTCGCGACCTACGAGGACACGGCGCTCGCCGCCTCGCTCTACAGCGGGACCTCGCTGATCTGGCCGGGTCCCTGAGGCCGCGCCGCGCCGTTCGGCGGCTGCTCCGAGGCTCGGGCAGGTCCCTGGAGGCGGTACGGTTCCCGGTCGGCGGGGAGGCGCGGGGCGCCGCTTGCCCGGCCCCGTGGCGACGCTAGACTCATGGGGCTGTCGAGGCGGCTGCTCGCGCCCAGGCAGCGATCCGACGAACGACGACGCCGAAAGGTTGCGCGTGCCGACGATTGCCCAGCTCGTCCGGAAGGGACGGGCGTCGAAGCGGACGAAGACGAAGACGCCGGCGCTCAAGGGCGCGCCGCAGCGTCGTGGCGTCTGCACGCGCGTCTACACGACGACCCCGAAGAAGCCGAACTCTGCCCTGCGCAAGGTGGCTCGCGTCCGGCTCACGAGCGGCGTCGAGGTCACGGCCTACATCCCCGGCATCGGGCACAACCTGCAGGAGCACTCGATCGTGCTCGTGCGCGGGGGCCGGGTGAAGGACCTGCCCGGCGTCCGCTACAAGATCGTGCGCGGAACGCTCGACACCTCGGGCGTTCGTGACCGCGCCCAGGCGCGCAGCCGCTACGGCGCCAAGAGGAGCGCCTGATGCCGCGCAACGGCCCCGCCCCGCGCCGCGAGCTGCTCCCGGACCCGGTGCACCGCTCCGTGCTCGTCACCCAGCTCGTCAACAAGGTGCTCGTCCGCGGGAAGCGCACCCTCGCCGAGCGGATCGTCTACGACGCCATGGGGACCGTGGCCGAGAAGACGGCGGGCGACCCGGTCCCGACGCTCAAGCGGGCGCTCGACAACCTCCGGCCCGAGCTCGAGGTGCGCAGCCGGCGGGTCGGCGGCGCGACCTACCAGGTTCCCGTCGAGGTCCGGCCGCGCCGCGCGACGACGCTCTCCATCCGCTGGCTCGTGGGCTATGCGCGCCAGCGCCGGGAGCGGACGATGGCGCTGCGGCTTGCGAACGAGATCCTCGACGCGGCCAACGGCCTCGGCGCAGCGGTCAAGCGCCGGGAGGACCTGCACAAGATGGCGGAGTCGAACAAGGCGTTCGCGCACTACCGCTGGTAGGGCGGGGGAGCGCCGGCGGCTGGCGCCCGCCTGCGACCCGTACCGCGCCGACCTCCCGGTCCGCCGGGCGACCGCCGGCGAGCGGCGGAGCGAGCGACGAGGACGAAGCGACCCGGACGGCACAGACGACCACGACGACCTAGACGAAGCGACACGAGACGAGATGGCGAACACCCGAGCACGCGAGCATCCCCTTGCCAGGACCCGGAACATCGGGATCATGGCGCACATCGACGCGGGCAAGACGACGACGACCGAGCGGATCCTCTACTACACGGGCCGCAACTACAAGATCGGCGAGGTGCACGAGGGCGCGGCGACCATGGACTGGATGGTCCAGGAGCAAGAGCGCGGGATCACGATCACCTCGGCGGCGACGACCTGCCAGTGGCGCGACTGCCAGATCAACATCATCGACACGCCGGGCCACGTCGACTTCACGGTCGAGGTGGAGCGGTCGCTTCGCGTCCTCGACGGCGCGGTCGCCGTCTTCGACGCCGTCGCCGGCGTCGAGCCCCAGACCGAGACCGTGTGGCGGCAGGCGAACAAGTACCGCGTGCCCCGCTTCTGCTTCGTGAACAAGATGGACCGGATCGGCGCCGACTTCGGGCGGACGGTGCAGATGATCCGCGACCGCCTCGACGCGGTGCCTGCCGTGGTCCAGCTGCCCATCGGCGTCGAGGCCGACTTCTCCGGCGTCGTCGACGTCATCGACATGCGCTCGCTCGTCTGGGAGGAGATGATGGGCGAGCACTGGGTCGAGGGCCCGGTGCCGGAAGCGCTCCTCTCCCCTGCCGAGCAGGCCCGCCATGACCTGGTCGACGTCGTCTCGAACTACGACGACGTCGTGATGGAGAAGTACGTCACCGACCAGGAGATCACCGGCGACGACCTGCGCCGGGCGATCCGCCACGGCACGATCGAGGGCCACCTCGTACCGGTGCTGTGCGGCTCGGCCTTCAAGAACAAGGGCGTCCAGCCCCTGCTCGACGCGGTGGTCGAGTACCTGCCGAGCCCGGTCGACATCCCCCCGACGCGGGGCATCACGCCGAAGGGCGAAGAGGCGAGCCGCGAGGCGCGCGACGGCGAGGCGTTCTCCGCGCTCGCCTTCAAGATCATGAGCGACCCTTTCGTCGGCAAGCTCACCTACCTGCGGATCTACTCCGGCTCGATCGACAAGGGCACGACCGTCCTCAACTCCTCGAAGGACAAGCGCGAGCGTATCGGCCGCATCCTCAAGATGCACGCCAACCACCGCGAGGACGTCGACACCCTGTACGCCGGCGACATCGTCGCGGTCGTCGGGCTCAAGGAGACGACGACCGGCGACACCCTCTGCGACCAGCAGAAGCCGATCGTGCTCGAGTCGCTCGAGTTCCCCGAGCCGGTGATCCACGTCGCCGTCGAGCCGAAGACCAAGGCCGACCAGGACAAGCTCGGCAAGGCGCTCTACGCGCTGTCCGAGGAGGACCCGACCTTCCGCGTCCGCACCGATGAGGAGACCGGCCAGACGGTCATCTCCGGCATGGGCGAGCTGCACCTCGAGGTGCTCGTCGACCGGATGCTGCGCGAGTTCAAGGTCGACGCCAACGTCGGCAAGCCCCAGGTGGCCTACCGGGAGACGATCCGCGACCGCGTCGAGAAGGTCGAGGAGCGCTACGTCCGCCAGACCGGCGGCCGCGGCCAGTACGGCCACGTCGTCATCGACCTCGAGCCGACGGCGCCGGGGTCGGGGTTCGAGTTCGTCGACAAGATCACCGGCGGGGTGATCCCGAAGGAGTACATCCCCGCCGTCGCCACCGGCATCCGCGAGGCGATGGAATCCGGCGTGCTCGCCGGCTACCCGACGGTCGACATCCGGACCACCCTCGTCTACGGCTCCTACCACGACGTCGACTCGTCGGAGATGGCCTTCAAGATCGCCGGCTCGATGGCGTTCAAGAAGGCCGCCAGGGCGGCCCGGCCGGTGCTCCTCGAGCCGATCATGCAGGTCGAGGTCGTCACCCCCGAGGACTACATGGGGGACGTGATCGGCGACCTTTCTTCTCGCCGCGGGCGTGTCGAGGGCATGGACCAGCGCGGCGCGTTCCAGGTCGTGCGGGCGCAGGTTCCCTTGTCGGACATGTTCGGCTACGCTACCGACCTGCGTTCTCGCACCCAGGGGCGTGCCACCTACACCATGCAGTTCGATTCCTACCAGGAGGTTCCCGACAGCATCGCCCGGGAGATCATCGCCCGGGCGAAGGGGGAGTGACCGGACCGGGCGAGCCGGCCGGCAAGAGCACGAGCACAGCGGGCAGCGACCTGCCACGGCCGCATCCCGGGCGGCACGATCGACCGACACAGGTTACGGCGGGGCCTCACGGCGCTGCCCAGAGCAGACGGAGCTTTCGTCACCAATGGCCAAGCAGAAGTTCGAGCGGAACAAGCCCCACGTCAACGTCGGGACGATGGGGCACATCGACCACGGCAAGACGACGCTCACGGCTGCGATCACCAAGGTGCTGCACGATCGCAACCCGTCGGTCCAGTTCACCGCCTTCGACCAGATCGACAGGGCGCCGGAGGAGAAGGCGCGGGGCATCACGATCGCCATCGCCCACGTCGAGTACGAGACCGGCAAGCGGCACTACGCCCACGTCGACATGCCTGGCCACGCTGACTACATCAAGAACATGATCACCGGCGCCGCCCAGGTCGACGGGGCCATCCTCGTCGTCTCGGCGGCCGACGGCCCGATGCCCCAGACGCGCGAGCACGTGCTCCTCGCGCGCCAGGTCGGCGTGCCGTCGATCGTCGTCGCGCTGAACAAGGCGGACATGGTCGACGACGAGGAGCTGCTCGACCTCGTCGAGCTCGAGGTGCGCGAGCTGCTCAACGAGTACGAGTTCGACGGCGACAACACCCCGATCGTGCGGGTCTCGGCGCTCAAGGCGCTCGAGGGCGACGCCGAGGCCGCCGAGGGCGTCATGCGCCTGATGGACGCCGTCGACGAGTACATCCCCGAGCCGAAGCGCGACATCGACAGGCCGTTCCTCATGTCGATCGAGGACGTGATGACGATCACCGGCCGTGGG
>JAKAOD010000038.1 GCA_021823365.1 Actinomycetes bacterium
CGACCACGCGCTGGCCGTCACGGTGGAACCCGACGACCGCCAGGCGGCTCATCGCGACGGCCCCGAGTCTCGCCGCGCTCCGGACGAGCTCGAGCACGTAGCGTGCATCGTCGACCTGCGTGTCGTAGTACTCGACGGCGCCGACGAGCGAGTCGCTCCGCAGACCGGGTGCCGCTGCGAGCGCCGCGCGCTTGGAGAGGTGCCGGTGGAGCGGAAGCCCCCGGGTGGTGCGCGACGACCAGCCGAGGAGGTCGTAGAGAGCGATCCCGGCACCGACGTAGGCGCGTTCGACGACGGGCCGCCTGAGCGGGTAGAGGACCGGCACGGGGCGGACGAGATGGGGCGCGAGGCGTTGTAGCAGCAGTCCCCGCTCCTTCAGCGCCTGGCGGACGAGGCCGAAGTCCATCATCTGCAGGTAGCGCAGGCCGCCGTGGATCAGCTTGCTCGAACGGCTCGAGGTGCCCGCGCCCCAGTCCTGGGCCTCGACGAGCGCCGTCGACAGCCCTCTGCTCGCCGCGTCGAGCGCGCTTCCGGCGCCGACGACGCCTCCTCCGACGATCACCACGTCGAGGGGCGCGGAGGTCGAGCGGTCGAGATTCGAGGATCGACGGTCGGGCGACAGCACCGAGGAGCTCACCATGGTTCACCTACTTGGTCGGAGGAGAGACGGCCCCTCGAGCGGGCAAGTCCCCATCGAGCCTGGGCAAGGGCCGAACCGAGGCGGGGAGGCCGTCATCGAAGCGGGAACGGGGCGCGAAGGCGCAGTGCGACGTTCCGGTCGGTGGGCCAGCCCTCGCTGCCTCTGCCGGCCCCGGAGAAGGGATCGTTCGAGGCGAGCTCCCGGTGGAGGGCGGCGAGCTGCTCCAGCCCGCTCGCTTCGGAGGGGTCGGCCGGCACTGCGGCGTCGAGCATCGAGGACAGGATCGTGAGGTCGCCGTCGGCGTCGCAGACGAGCTCCAGGATGCGGCCCTGGCACGGCCAGTCGGCGATCGCAGCGGTGGAGACCTCCCAGAAGCCGCCGGTGCGGCCGCTCGGGTCCGGGTGCGGCCGGACCTCGTTCAGGTGCCGGTGGCCGTTCAGCCACAGCACGACGTTCGGGAACCGGTGGAGCAGGTCCTCGATCGGCTGGGCGAGGGCACGCGGGTGGTCGGCCTCACGACCCCCGGGATCCTTCCGCGCATTGACCATGCTCGCGAGGCCGTGGTGCGAGGCGAGAACGACCAGCCGATCGGTCGCGGCGCGCGTGACGGGCCGGCCCCCGGCGTCGAAGGCGTGGCTGTGCACCTCGGCGAGGCGCTCCTCGAGCCAGCCAAGCTGGCGGAGCCCGATGCTCCCCTGGAAGCCGCCGTCGAGGTCGGCCGTGTCGAGCAGCACGACGCGAAGTGGCACCGCGCCGTCGAGGTCGTGCACGGCGTAGGCGGTCCCGCGCTCGAGGTTCTCGTCCGTGTAGCCGTGCCCGGCCGGGCGCCCGCCGGCCGCGAGCAGGGCCGCGACGAGCTCGCGCCGCCCGACGCTGCGACGCGCGCCGTCGGGGCTCACCGGGCGCGCCGGACCTGCAAGGAGGAGCTCCGGGCCGGAGATGAAGGCATCGATCGACGCCATGGGGTCGAGGCCGGGCGGCAGGTCGACGGGCTTGCGGGCCCCACCGAGGACCTCCTCGTAGGCGCGCGTGGCGATCGCCGTGCCGAGCACGAGCCCGTCGTGGTTGCCGAAGCAAGCGAGCCAGGGCATCGCGAGCCCCGGGGACGCGAACTGCCTCAGGGCGCGGGCGAGCAGTCCCGGCTGCGCCGGATAGCCGAAGCGTTCCTTGTAGCGGTCCGGTCCGGGCTCGGGGCTCCAGAAGAGGGCGGGATCCCAGCCTTGGGACTGGACGCCGTCGTAGCCCGGTCCGCCCGAGCCCGGGACGACGGTGCCGCCGGCGAGCAGCGCGACCGACCACGCGAGCTCGTTCTGCTGGGCGTTGTCGAGTGTGTCGCCCGTGCAGATGGACAGCCCGAGGGGCGCGCCGGTGTCGGCGCTCGCGGGCAGGGAGTTGAGGGTGCGCACCATGGCGGTGACGGCATGGGGCGCCAATGCCTCCTGCGGCCGGCACGCGGGTACGTAGTCCTCCGCCCCCGGGGTGCCTCGGAGCCGCTCGAGGAACTCGAAACGCGCCGGGGACCGGACGTCGGCGATCTGGAAGTCGGTGAGCTGGGCGAGGCGCAGGAGCGAGGAGACGCGGCGCGCGCCTCTTGACGCCGCGGCGGCCAGCTCCTCGCGCACCACCCGCGGCTCGCCCGGTCCGTAGGCGAGCTTCCGGTACCGGCCCTCCGATCCGGACGAGTCGCCGCGACCCGGACGCAGGGTCCGCTCCAGCGTGGTCGCGGCCTGCATCACCGCTCGCCCCGCCGATCGGGGGAGGGGCGGTCTCCCCCGCCGCTCACCCGGCTCCGAGCAGGTGGGTGCCGGCCGGGTCCACCCGGAACGAGACGAGCGTCCCCGATGCCCAGTTCAAGGCCTGGACGCTCGGCACGTCGGCGACGAGCGGGCCGAGGTCGGTGTCGAGCGCGAGCCGTGTGACCGGACCGAGGAAGGTGAAGGCGAGCACGCGCCCGCCGAGCGACCCGCCCGCCCGGGCGGCGTCGACGGCGTCGGCGTTCGTCGCCTCGTGGACCGCCACCGACTCGGGGCGGATGAGGACGAGCACCCGCTCGCCGGGCGCGCACCCGTGCCCGTCCTGGACGGCGAGCGGCACCGCTGTCTCGCCGACGGTGACCGAGTTGGGACCGGCGACCCTGCCCTCGATGCGGTTCATCGTCCCGACGAACTCGGCGACGAAGGGCGTGCGCGGGTCCCGGTAGATCTCCGCAGGCGTGCCGACCTGCTCGAGCACGCCCTCGGACATCACCGCGACCCGGTCCGAGATCGACAGCGCCTCCTCCTGGTCGTGGGTGACGTAGACCGTCGTGGTGCCGAGCCGCTTCTGGAGGTCGCGGATCTCCTGGCGGAGCTGGAGGCGGACCTTGGCGTCGAGCGCCGAGAGCGGCTCGTCGAGCAGGAGGACCGCCGGCTCGATGGCGAGCGCCCGCGCCAGGGCCACCCGCTGCTGCTGGCCGCCGGAGAGCTCGTTCGGATAGCGCTCGGCGCGCCCGCCGAGGCCGACCAGCTCGAGGAGCTCGTCCGCCCTCCGCTTTCGCGCCGGGCGGTCCTGACCCCGGACCCGGAGCCCGAACGCGACGTTCTCCCTCGCCGTCATGTTGGGAAACAGGCTGTATGCCTGGAACACCATTCCCATGTTCCGCTTGTTTGCCGGGACGCCGGTGACGTCTCGCCCCTCGACGAGCAGCTCGCCCCCGTCCGGGTGCTCGAAGCCCGCCACGATCCGGAGCGCCGTGGTCTTGCCGCAGCCGCTCGGGCCGAGCAGGGAGACGAGCTCACCCGAGCCGATTCGGAGGTCGAGGCCGCGCAGCGCCACCACGTCGCCGAACTGCTTGTGCACGGCTTTCAGCTCGAGCGTCGCCATCTGCTACCTCGTCGCTCCGATCTGCACGTTCGCCCTGCCGCCCGCGAACCTGCTGACGAGGAAGATCCCTCCCATGGCGACCCACGTCAGGAGGAAGCTGATGATCGCGAGCGCCGCGGCCTGGTAAGCCTCGGTATTGCCGATGTAGTAGATGTACACGGCGAAGGTGTTGTAGAGCAGCAGGCTCGAGATCGTGTACTCGCCCATCACGATCGCGAGCGTGAGGAACATCGCCCCGAGCATCGCCGAGCGGACGTTCGGCACGATCACGAAGAGAAGCGTCCTCCACCACGAGGATCCGACGCTCTGGGCCGCCTCGGTGAGCGTCTTCACGTCGATCGCCCGCATGCCGGCGTCGAGCGACCGGTAGGTGAAGGGCAAGGCGAGGATCACGTACATGAGCGCGAGGATCTGCGAGCTCGAGAGCAGCGCGGGGAAGACGTTGAAGACCCCGGACAGCCCGACGACGAGGGCCACCGGCGGGACGACGAAGGGGAGGATGGCGATCATGTCCATCGTCGGCCTGATGCGCGGGATCTTCAGGTGGACCCAGTAGACGGTCGGCACCATCAGCACCATGCTGATCGCCATCGTCTCGACGGCGAGCCGGAGGGAGAGGAGGAAGCTCGAGCTGAACTGCGGGTCGGCGAATATCTCCGCGTACCAGTGGAAGCCGTAGCGGCCCGGCCCGACCTCGAGGCTGAACTGCGCCACGGAGTAGAGCGGCACGAGGAAGTAGAGCGCCGCGAGGACCAGCCAGAAGATCGCCCAGACCGAAGGGCGCCGGCGTGCCCTGCGGGCCCGATGTCGAGGGGGCGCCGCGACGGCCACGGTCACGGAAGCCATCGTGCCGCCCGCCGCTGGAGGAGGACGTACAGCGTCACGGCGATCGCGATGATCACGATCATCCCGAAGGCGAGCGCGTCGCCGAGCTGGGGGTTCGGGACGGTGACGTTGCCCTGGAGGATCGCCCCGATCTGGACGGGGACGAGGTTGATGTAGCCGGCGGTCAGCGCGTAGGGGGTTGCGTAGGCGCTGAAGGCGTTGCCGAACAGCAGCACGGTCGAGCCGAGCAGCCCCGGGAGGACGAGCGGCAGGCCGACGTGCCGCCAGTACTGCGCCGGCGTCGCGCCGAGGTTCTGCGCGGCCTCTCGCCACTCCGCCCGCAAGCCTTCGAGCGTCGGGCTGATGATGAGGATCATCAGGGGGAACTGGAAGTAGATGTAGGTGAGCGAGAGGCCCGCCATGCCGAAGATGGTGAACCCGTGGTTGTAGATGTGCAGGCCGGCGTGGTCGAGCAGCGAGGTGACGACGCCGGTCGGGCCGATCGTGGCGATGAAGGCGAAGGCGAGCGGGATGCCGGCGAAGTTCGCCGCGACGCCCGAGAAGGTCGACAGGAGCGGGCGGATGAAGGCGGGGAGGCGCCCGTGCACCGCCCCGTAGGCGATGAACAGGCCGAAGAGGCCGCCCGCCGCGGCGGTGATCGCGCTCAGCTCGACGCTCGTGGCGTAGGCGGAGAGGTACTCCCCGCTGAACAGGCGCGACACGTTCGCCGTCGAGAAGTTGCCCTTCGGCCCCTCGAAGGACTTGACGATCAGCTCGATCGTCGGGACGAGGAGGAAGAGCGCCGTGTAGGCGAAGAAGGGAAGGATCCCGAGCCAGCGCAGGGCCGAGGCGCGCCCGCTGCGGCGCGCGCCGCGGGGCGCGGAGCGGGCAGCCGGACGCGACCCGGGGCCGGCCACGAGGGCCGGCCCGCGAAGCGCGCCGGTACCGTCTCCTTGCGCCGGCTCGCTCGGCGCCGGCGCGCCGCTCTCCATGTCGTCCTGGCCGTGCTAGGTGCCGGCCACCTTCGGGCCCCACTGCTGCGTGAGGACCTTGCTCGCGGTGCTGATCTGCGCCGTCGTGGCGAACTTGACGCTCTTGTACGCCGACGCCGGAGGCAGCTTCGCGGCGAGCGAGGCGGGGATCACGCCGCGCTTGGCGAGGTCCGCATACCGGGAGGGGTGGCTGTAGCCGGCGAGGTAGAGCAGCTGGCCCTGGTCGGAGTAGAGGAACTCCTCCCACAGCCTCGCCGCCATCGGGTTCGGCGAGTAGGCGCTGATCGCCTGGCAGTAGAAGCCGCCGTAGACGCCGGTCTTCGGGATCGAGACCGTGTAGGGGGGGTTCCCCTTGAACGAGTCCTTGTTCGCCAGGTTGAGGTAGTCCCAGATGAGCGCGATCGGGGTCGATCCCTTGGCGATGTTCGCCGGCAGGGCGTCGGCGGGGATGAAGTTCCCGGCCTTCTTCAGCTTGGCGAAGAAGTTGATCCCCGGCTCGATGTCGTCGAGCGAGCCGCCGTTGGCGAGCGCGGCGGCGAACACGGCCGCGAAGGCGTCGCCTGCCGTCCGCGGGTCCCCGTCGATCGCCACCTGGCCGTGGTAGCGCGGGTTCAGCAGGTCCGACCAGTCGACCGGCGGCGTCTTTTGCACGTTGAGGTTCGTGCCGAAGGAGATGACCCCGTAGTAGTCCCCGTACCACAGGCCGCTCGGGTCCTTCATCGACGCCGGGATCGTGCTCCAGGTCGCCACCTTGTAGGGCGTGTAGAGGTGCCCGCTGGCTCCGGCGACGGCGAGGGCAGGGGCGACGTCGACGACGTCGGGGGCGCGGGACTGGCCCTTCAGGGTCGAGATCGCCGTGTTCTCCTCCGCCGAGCTGTCGTTCGGGGCCGCGCTGTTGACCCCGAGCTTGTACTTGGTCTTGAAGGTCTTGATGATGTTGCCGTAGTTCGCCCAGTTCGGCGGGAGGGCGATGACGTTGACACGGCCCTCCTGCCGCGCCGCCTTGATAAGTGCGGGCAGGCCGCCGGGGGGAAGGTGGGTCGGCAGGGGCGGTTTGGTCGCCAGCGGCAGGATGCGCCTGCCCGGCGCCTCGAGGAGGCCGCCGAGCGAGGGCGCCACCGCGAGGGCGGCAGCCCCGAGAGCGCCGCGACGGAGCAGCTCGCGCCGGGAGATCCCGGACGGGTCCTGCTCGCCGGTCGGGTCGAATTGCTCGGTCATCAGTTGACCCCCCTCCGCCTAGGTTGCTCGTCCGAAGCGCGGGCCGGAGAACCTGCAGGACATCCGACGGAGAACGCCACCGTCTCCTCTGCCGCAACTCGGGCCGTGCCGCAACATTTCAATGTTACCGCCGACCCTCGACAGGGTCGAAGGTCACTTCTTTCACTCTGTCGTCACCGTGCGTTTACCTCACGTTCATCGTGACGATATCATACGTTCACCTGTCGGTCCTTGGGCGAGCAGGGAGGTAGGTCGCCGCCGGGGGAGTCGTGCCGGAGGAAGGAGGCCGCCCGAGGTGGAGATCCTGCTCGTCGCCATGGCGGTCGCCTTTGCCTTCGTGAGCGGGGCGAACGACGGCGCGACGCTCGCGGCGATGGCCACGCGCACCGGAATGCTCTCCATCCTTGCCGGGGTGTCCGTGCTCGTCCTCGCCGTCGGCGCCGTCCCGGTGGCGGTCGGAACCGGCGTGGCGACGACCCTGGCGCACGGGCTCGTCGCCTTCGAGGAGAAAGGCGGGAATCTTGCCTTTCTTCTCGCCGTGGCGTCGGCGCTCGCCGTCGTCGTCCTGCTCACCCGGCGGGGATTGCCGACGAGCGTCACGCTCGCGCTCACCGGCGCCGTCGTCGGCGTCGGCGCCGGGGCGGGCCTGACGGTCAGGTGGACGACGGTCGCCCCGGTGCTCGCCGCCGGCCTGCTCGGGCCGTTCCTCGTCTTCGCCGTCGGCTTCGTCCTCGCCCCGGCCGTCCGCCGGGGGCTCGGGAGGCCGGCGGCGCCCGAGGGGCGCGCCAGGCTGCTCCAGCGGCTCGGGTTCCTCCTCCAGTCCGTCGCCTACGGGGCCAACGACGCCGAGAAGATGGTCGCCTTCATGGCGATCGCCACCGGCGCGACACTCGATCCCGTGCACGCGAGCGCCGTCGACCAGGTCGCGCTGGCCGCCTGCTTCGGGGCAGGGGCGCTCTTCGCGGTGCGGAGGACCTCTACCCGGGTGACCGAGCAGATGGTGCGGGTGCGCAACGAGGGCTCGCTCTCGGCGTTCGTCGCCTCTTCGGCCGTCGTGCTCGCCGGATCGGCGCTCGGTCTCCCCCTCTCCTCGACCCAGTCCGCGACGGCGGGGCTGCTCGGGGGGACCGGGAGGCTCGCCCCGTACCGCATCCGTCCCCAGCAGGTGGGCGCGCTCCTCGTCGCCTGGGTGGTGACGCTGCCGAGCGCGGGCCTGCTCGCCGCGCTGTGCGGCCTCCTCGTGCGGGCGGTCCGATGACTCGGCGGCGCGGGCAGCAGCTGCAGCGCCTGCGCACCTTCGTGCGCGACGTCGCCGGCGAGTCGGCGCAGGAGATCACCTCGATCCTCGGCGAGCACGTCGCGGCCGTCCGGGAGGCGGTGATGCTCGCCGAGCGGGCCGTCCGCGAGGGCGAGCAGGGCGCAGGCGTCGATGCCGAGGTCGAGCAGGTGGAGCACCGCGGCGACGAGCTGCGCCGGCGGCTCGTCGGCGAGCTCGCGCAGACCCTCGTCACGCCCCTCGACCGGGAGGACATCTTCCGCCTCTCCCGCTCGGTCGACGACGTGCTCGACAACATCCGCGACTTCATCCGCGAGTGGACCCTCTACCGCCCCGAGGCGGCGCGCAACCTCTCCTCGCTGCTCGAGAGCGTGCGCACCGGCCTCGAGGCCCTGGCGGCGGCGGTCGCCGCGATCGGCAGCCGGCCCGCCGGCGCGGCGGCGAACCTGCTCGCCGCCAAGCGCTCGACGAACGGCGTACGGCGCCGCTTCGAGGAGGAGGTCGCCGAGCTGTTCGCCGGAGCGGTGAGCCCTGAGGTGCTCAAGCACCGCGAGCTCCTCCGCCGACTCGACGTCGTCGGGTTGCGCCTCGGCGAGGCCATCGACATCCTCTTCGACGCCCTCGTGAAGCGCGGCGAGGGCCTGTCGGCCACGCCGCCCTCCGGAGCCACGCCGCCTGCCGGAGCCACGACGCCCTCTCGGGCACCTCGCCGCCGGGCCGGCTCGCCGCCCGACCGGTGAGCGGCGGCGCCGCGGATCGCTGCTCGCCTCCCTCCTCCAGACGCTCGAGCACACCCCCGTGCTCGTGCATGCCGGGCCATTCGGGAACATCGGGATCGGCAGCTCCTCGGTGCTCGCCGACCTCATCGGCATCCGCGGCGGGGACTACCTCGTCACCGAGGCCGGCTTCGGGGCGGACATGGGCGCGGAGCGGTTCTTCAACATCAAGTGCCGCGCCTCGCGCCTCGTGCCCGACGCTGCGGTGGTCGTGGCGACGGTGCGGGCGCTCAAGGCCAGCACCGGCGAGTACCGCGTCGTCGCCGGGCGGCCGCTGCCCGAGGAGCTCCTCGCGGAGAACCCCGACGACGTCCTTGGCGGGTCGTCCAACCTGAGAAAGCAGGTCGAGAACATTCGTATCCACGGCGTCACGCCCGTCGTGGCGGAGGCCGCCGAAGAGCCCAGCGAGTTCCGTTTCGCCTACGCCGACGAGGCGACGCTCCGGGAGAAGATCGAGACGATCGCCACGCACGTCTACGGGGCAGGCGGCGTCGACTATCCGATCTGCGGCGAGATGCAGACGATGCCGGGTCTCGGCCGGCGCCCGGCCGCCTTCGACGTCGACCTGCTGGAGGACGGCACGATCGTCGGCCTTTCCTGAGCAGGCGAGCTTTGGCAGCGCGTCACCTTCAGGACCACGCGACGAGGAGCGACGATGGCGAGGAGAGCATGGACCTGACGATCCGATCCCCCGACGTGATCGTCGACGAGAGCGCCATCGTCCCTCGCGCGTCGCCGAGATCGAGATCCCGGCTCCTCCGGAGGCGAGCGTCCAGAGCTACCGGAAGTTCCGGATGCGTCACGCGATCGACTTCCCCATCGTCAGCGTCGCGAGCATCATCTCCCTCGACGGGGGCAGGATCGAGGTCGCGAGCGTCGTGCACGGCGCGGTGGCTCCGGTCCCCCCTCCGGGCCGCAGGGGTCGAGCGCTTCCTCGCCGGGCTGCGCCCTGACGCCGAGAGCGCCGAGGCGGCTGGCGCGGTCGCCCTCCGGACCGCCAGCCCGCTGCCCAAGAACGCCTTCAAGGCACAAGTCGTGAGGGCGCTCCTGCGCCAGGTGGTGATGGAGGCGGCGGCCGTCCCGGGCTCCTGAGGCGCCGCAGCGCACGCCCGATCGGCTCGCGCCTCCTCGGGCATCACGGGACGATGTGGAGCCGCCGAGGCTCGGGCGCGGTTATCGTCGTGCCGCTATGCCCGTCCGGCCGACGCGAGCCGGTGAGCACTGAAGGGAGCCGGTGAGCGCTGAAGGGAGCCGGGAGCCGATGAGCGCAGAGCGCGGCGGCGCGCCGGCCGGGCGTCCCCGCGGGCTTTCCGGCCGGATCGACCTCGAGGAGCTCGTCGCGCGCACCGAGCGCGGCGCGATCGACACCGTCGTCCTCGCGATCCCCGACATGCAGGGCAGGCTCCAGGGAAAGCGGTTCGCCGCCGAGCACTTCCTCTCCGACGTCGCCTCGGGATCGGCCGAGGCGTGCGCCTACCTCCTCGCGGTGGACGTCGAGATGGCGACCGTCGAGGGGTACGCCCACGCCTCCTGGGAGCGGGGTTACGGCGACTTCGTGATGCGTCCGTGCATCGACACGCTGAGGGTCGCGCCCTGGCACCCCGCGACGGCGATCTGCCTCGCCGACCTCTACTGGCACGACGGGAGCGAGGTCCTCCCCGCGCCGCGCCACGTGCTGCGCCGCCAGGTCGAGCGCCTCGCCGAGCACGGCTGGCACGGCCTGGCGGGCACCGAGCTCGAGTTCATCGTCTTCTCCGACAGCTACGAGGCGGCCTGGGCCTGCGGCTATCGCGGCCTCACCCCGGCGAACCAGTACAACGTCGACTACTCGATCCAGGGAGCCGCCCGGGTCGAGCCGCTGATCCACCGGCTGCGCAGCGAGATGGCCGGTGCGGGGATGGTCGTCGAGTCCTCGAAGGGCGAGTGCAACCTCGGCCAGCACGAGATCACCTTCCGCTACGCGGGCCTGCTCGAGAAGGCCGACGAGCACGTGGTCTTCAAGAGCGCGGCGAAGGAGATCGCCGCCCAGGAGGGCATGAGCCTTACCTTCATGGCAAAGTACGACGAGCGCGAGGGTAGCTCGTGCCACGTGCACCTCTCGCTGCGAGACCGCGCCGACGGGCCGGTCTTCGCCGGGGAGTCGGAGGAGGGGACTTCCGAGGCCTTCGACGCCTTCCTCGCCGGCATGCTCGCCACCCTCCCGGAGCTGACCCTCCTCCTCGCGCCGAATGTCAACAGCTACAAGCGCTTCGTCGCTGGCTCGTTCGCGCCGACGGCGATCGCCTGGGGGCGCGACAACCGGACCTGTGCCTTCAGGATCGTCGGGCGCGGCGGCTCGCTCCGGGTCGAGTGCCGTGTCCCCGGCGGCGACGTCAACCCCTATCTCGCGCTCGCCGCCCTCGTCGCCGGGGGGCTGCACGGCGTCGACGCCGGCCTCGAGCTGCCGCCGCCGTTCCTCGGCAACGCCTACGACTCGCACCTCCCGCGGGTGCCAGCCAGCCTTGCCCAGGCGGCCGAGCGCTTCGGCCGGTCGAATATCGCCCGCGCCGCCTTCGGCGACGAGGTCGTCGAGCACTACCTGAACATGGCGAGGGTCGAGCAGCGGGCCTTCGCCGAGGCGGTGACCGACTGGGAGCGCTACCGGGGGTTCGAGCGGCTGTGAGCCGTGCCGACCGGCTCGCCCAAGGAGCCCTCGACCCGATCAGGCGGGCCACCGAGGGTCCTTTCGAGCTGCACGACCCCTCGAACGGCGAGGTGATCGGGACGGTCGTCCTTGCCAGCCGGGCGGAGGTCGGCGCCGCCGTCGAGCGCGCCCGGCGGGCGGCGAGCACCTGGCGGAAGGTGGCGCCGGCCGACCGGGCGCGGCTCATGCGCCGCTTTGCCGGCGCGGTCGAGGGTGCCTCGGAGGAGCTTGCGGCGCTCGAGGTGCGAAACGCCGGTCACCCGATCCGAAGCGCCCGGTCCGAGGTCGCCCTGGTCCGAGACGTGATCGAGTACTACGCGGGCGCGCCCGAGCGGCAGACCGGGCTGCAGATCCCCGTGGCGGGCGGGATCGACGTCACCTTCCACGAGCCGCTCGGCGTCGTCGCCGTCATCGTCCCGTGGAACTTCCCGCTCCCTATCGCCTCCTGGGGCCTCGCCCCCGCCCTTGCCGCCGGCAACGCCGTCGTGCTCAAGCCGGCGGAGCTCACGCCGCTGAGCGCCATCCGCCTTGGCGAGCTCGCGCTCGACGCCGGGCTTCCCGAGGGCGTCTTGCAGGTGCTCCCCGGCTCGGGCGAGCTCGCCGGCCGCCACCTCGCAGAGCATCCCATCGTCGCCAAGGTCTGCTTCACCGGCTCGACGAGGGCGGGCAGGGACGTCGCGGTCCGGGCCGCCGCCGGCCTCAAGCGGGTCACCCTCGAGCTCGGGGGCAAGAGCGCCAACATCGTCTTCGCCGACGCCGACCTCGAGCGCGCCGCGGCGAGCGCCCCCGGGTCGGTGTTCGACAACGCCGGCCAGGACTGCTGCGCACGCTCGCGCATCCTCGTCGAGCGAGGCGTCTACGATCGCTTCCTCGACCTGCTGCAGCCGGCGGTGCGCGCCGTCAAGGTCGCAGACCCGAGGCTCAGATCG
>JAKAOD010000039.1 GCA_021823365.1 Actinomycetes bacterium
CGGTCGCCGCCCTCCTCTTCGGCCTCGGCTCGTCCGTCGTCCGCTCCGTCGTCGACCTTGTCCTCGGGATCGTCGTCCGCTGGGTCGCCGCCGGGGCGGGCGCGGTCCTCGACGCCGTCGGCGCCGTGCTCACGGGCACGACCGCGCCCCACCTCGGCCACGCGATCGCGCCCGAGCTCGAGGTCGTCCTCGCCGTCGGCGCCGCGCTCTCCCTGCCGCTCCTCGTGCTTGCGGCGATCCAAGCGATCGTCCGCCAGGACGTCGGCGCCCTGCTGAGAGCGGCCCTCGTCCGCCTGCCGGTCGCCGTGCTCCTCGCGGCGATCGCCGTCCAGCTCGTCTCCCTCTCCCTGCGCGCCGCCGACGAGATCAGCAATGCCCTTCTGTCCACGGCGGGGAGCCCGGTCGACCGCATCGTGGGGACGGTCGTCGTCGGCTTGGGTCTCGTGGCGGGAGGCGGCGGCGCGGGGGCAGGGCTCGGCGGCTTCGGCGCGCTCTTCCTCGCCGCCGTCGTCGTGGCGATCGCCTTGATGCTCTGGTTCGAGCTGGCGCTCCGCTCTGCAGCCGTCGCGGCGGCGACGCTCTTCCTCCCGCTGGCGCTCGCCGGGCTCGTCTGGCCGGCGACGGCGCACTGGGCACGGCGGCTCGGCGAGACGATCGCTGCGCTGGTGCTCTCGAAGGTCGTGATCTGCGGCGTCCTCGCGCTCGCTGCGCTCACGGTGGCCTCCGGCGACGGGCTGTCGTCGCTCGTCGAAGGCGTCGCGCTGCTGCTGCTCGCGGTGCTCGCGCCCTTCAGTCTCCTCAAGCTCGTCCCAATGGTCGAGGCGGGCGCGATGCTGCACTTCGAAGGCCTCGCGGTGCGCGCCTACCGCACGGCGCGCGAGCTCCCGTCGCTGCGCGATGCGCCCGTCGCCCACCGCAACCGGAGCGTGGTGGCGTCCGCGGTCGGCCTCGGAGGCGCCGGCGACGCCGGCGAGCCGGGTGGCGAGCCCGGCCTCGACGCCGGCGGACCGGCTGGGCCACGCCCGGGAGCCGGACCCGGAGGCGGGGGGCGCCGCTCGTCCGGCGGACGCCCGGGCGGCACGTCGGGCGGGCCGGCCGTCGTCGATGAGCCGGGCGGTCCCCGCGTCGTCCCGTTCGGGAGCCCGGAGGTCCAGCGCCACGTCCCCGAGATGCGCCGGCGGCTCGAGTCGAACGAGCCGGCGCAGTCGCAGCCGTGAGCGAGCCGCCCCGCTACCGCTTCGGCCCCAGGGATCGACGCGGCTTGCTCGCCGGGGCGCGCGCCGGCCAGATCGCAGTCGTCTGGGGCGCCTTGCTCGCCGCCCTCGGGTTGTTGCGCACGCTCGGCGGGATGCCCGGGCTCGCGTCGGCGATCGGTCTCACGCTGCTCGCGCTCGCCGTCGTCGCCTGGCCGGTGCACGGGCGGAGCGTCGAGGAGTGGGCACCGCTCGCCGCGCGCTATGCCGCCGCGCTCGCAACGGGTCGCCGGCGAGCGGTGATCGATCGCCGCCCGCGCGGCAGGCCACCGCGGCCTCCGGGGCCGCTCGCGCCGCTCGCCGTCGTGTCGGTCGAAGGGGCGGGGGTCCGCGGGGCCTTCGGCGCCGTCCACGACCGGCGCTTCGGCACGTGGACCGCGGTGCTCTCGCTCGCGTCGACCTCGTTCGCGCTGCTCGGAGAGGAGGAGCGCGAGCGCCGCGTCGCAGCATGGTCCGGCGTGCTCGCCGCTGCAGCACGGGCGGGTGGCGCGCTGCACCGGCTCCAGTGGCTCGAGCGCACGGTGCCCGACCGGGGCGAGGCGCTCGCTCGCCATCTCGAGGAGCTGGGCTCCGCCACAGGAGCTCCGAGGCGCTCCTACGAGGAGCTGCTCGCCGTCGAGGGCTCGGCGTTCTTGCGACACGAGCTCTACCTCGCCTGCACGGTGCGCGCTCCCACCTCCGCCGGCGGGCCGCCCGGTCTTGCCGAGGAGGTGGCGCGGCTCGACCGGTGCTGCCGGGACGCGGCGGTGCCCGTGGAGGGCGTGCTCTCGCGGACCGGCCTCCAGACCCTCGTGCGCCGCAGCTTCGACGCGCTCCCTGGCGCGGCGCCGGCCTCGTGGGCCTGGCCCGTCGCCGTCGAGGTCTCCTGGTCCTCGGTGCGGACGGACGGCACCTGGCACGCCACGTACTGGATCGCCGAGTGGCCGCGTGCCGATGTGGCGAGCGACTTCCTGCTGCCGCTGCTCGTCGGCTGCGACGAGCGGCGCGCGGTGTCGGTCGTCATGACGGCCGTCCCGCCCCTGCGCGCGGTCCGCAAGGCCGAGCACGCCCGCACCTCCGCGGCGGCGGATGCCGAGCTCCGCCGCCGGCACGGCTTCGCCATCTCTGCACGGCGCAGCCGGGAGCACGAGGCGGTGCTGCAGCGCGAGGCGGAGCTCGCCGAGGGTCACGCGTTCTTCAGGTTCTCGGGCTACGTGACGGTGACCGTCGCCGATCCGGACCAGCTCGAGCCGGCGTGCGCCCGTGTCGAGCAGGCGGCCGCCATGTCACGTCTCGAGCTGCGTCGCCTGTACGGGGCGCAGGGCGACTCCGTGCTGCTCACGCTGCCGATCGGGCGGGGGTGCGCGTGAGGATCCCGCCGCACGAGGCGACGACCGCCCAGCTCGGCGCCGCCTACCCGCTGGCCGCGAGCCGCCAGCTCCCCGCCGGAGGCGTGCTCGTCGGCCGCGACCTCCACGGCGGCGTCTTCGTCCACGACCCCTTCGAGCTCTACGCGAGCGGCGCCCTCACGAACCCGAACATGCTCGTGCTCGGTCAGATCGGACGCGGCAAGAGCGCACTCGTGAAGACGTACCTCTACCGCCAGGCGGCGTTCGGCCGGCGCATCGTCGTGCTCGACCCGAAGGGAGAGTACGCGCCGCTCGCCGAGGCGCTCGGGGTCGTGCCGCTGGCGCTCCGACCCGGCGGGAGCCTGCGGCTGAACCCGCTGGACCCCGCGTCCGCCCGCGAGCCGGCGCGCGGGCCGTGGAGAGAGCCGCCCGACCGAGAGCCGCGGTCGGCGCGGTGCGACGCCGGGCCCGCCCGTCCGGCGACGGGGGACGAGGCCGGTCGACGGCGCCTCGAGCTGCTCGCCGCCATCGGCGCCGCCGCCCTCGGGCGCCCGCTCGCGCCCGCCGAGCACGCGGGCGTCGAGCTGGCGCTCGACGAGGTCGCCCGGCGGCGCCCGCCGACCATCCCCGCCGTCGTCGAGGCGCTGCTCTCGCCGTCGCCCGAGGCGGCGGCGAGCGTCGCCACCGGCGCCGAGGCGCTCTCGTCGGCGACGCGCGACCTCGCCCTCGAGCTGCGGCGCCTCGTGCGCGGCGAGCTGCGGGGGATGTTCGACGGTCCGACGAGCCCGGAGGTCGACCTCGGCGGCGACGTGGTCGTGCTCGACCTCTCGGCCCTCTACCACTCGCCGGCGCTCGGCGTCATCGTCACCTGCGCCGCCGGCGCTCTCCAGTCGCTCGTCGAGAGCGGGCGCTCCGGCCGGACGCTCCTCGTCGTCGACGAGGCGTGGGCGGTGCTGTCCAATCTCGCCGTCGCGCGATGGTTCCAGGCGTCGTGGAAGCTCGCGAGGGCCCGCGGCGTCGCCAACGTCGCCGTCGTCCACAGGGTCTCGGACCTCGCCGCCGTAGGGTCCGCGGGAAGCGAGCCCGCTCGGATCGCCGAGGGTCTTGCTGCTGACTCCGAGACGATCGTCTGCTACGCGCAGCCGCCGGCGGAGCTGCCGGGCGCCGCCGCCGTCCTCGGCCTGTCGCCGAGCGAGACTCGCCTCGTCGGGGCCCTGCGCCGCGGGGTCGCGCTGTGGCGCGTCGCCGGGCGTTCCTTCCTCGTCGAGCACCGTCTCTCGCCGGCGGAGCGCGCGCTCGTGGACACCGACGCCCCGCTCCTCGGTCGATGAGCCCGGCGCCCCGCGGGCTCGTGCCGGGGAGGGCAGGCCCGGGTCCCGCCGGAGGCGACCGCGCCCTTTGCGCCGCGGTCTTCGGCGCGGCGGCGCTCGGCACCTCCTTCTGGCTTGCCGGCGGCCTCTCGGCGCTCCTCAGCGGCCGGCGCTGGCCACCGGTCCCGGTGCGCGCCGCGCCTTCGCTTCTCCTCGGCGTGCTCGGCCACCCGCGGTCACCCCGCCTGGCGTGGCCGCGCTCGGCACGCGCCGACGTCCCGGGGGCGGTCGTCTTCTACGCGACGCTCGTCCTTCTCTGGTTGCTCCTCGCGTCGGCCGCCGCCGCCGCCCGGCACCTCGCCGGCGCCTCCCACCGGCGAGCGGATGGCGGAAGGCGGCCGCGCCCGGGCGCCGCAGCGGCGGCCCAGGGGAGCGGGTGGGCCCGCCGGAGGGACCTCGCGGCGCTCCGGGTCAGCCGCGCCGGCGGCCGCCTCGTCGTCGGTCGCGCCGGCGGCCACCTGGTCGCCGTCGAGCGCGGCCAGTCGCTCCTCGTCGTCGGGCCGACGCAGTCGGGCAAGACGAGCGGGCTTGCGATCCCGGCGTTGCTCGAGTGGGACGGACCCGTGCTCGCGACGAGCGTCAAGACCGACCTCGTGCGGGACACGCACGCGCGGCGAAGCTCCCTCGGCAGGGTCTACGTGTTCGACCCGGTCGGCGTGACGCCCCACCGCTCGGCGGGGTGGTCGCCTCTCGCGGCGTCGACGACATGGCAGGGGGCTCGCAGGGTTGCCGCCGGGCTCTGCGGGGTCGCCCGCGCCGGGGGGCTCGACGACGCCGCGTTCTGGTACGCGACCGCCGAGAAGCTGCTCGCGCCCTTGCTCTTCGCCGCGGCGAGCGCCGGCTCCTCGATGGCCGACGTCGTGCGGTGGGTGGACACGGGGGAGACCGCCGAGGTCATGGTCGCGCTCGGGCTCGCCGGGGTGCCGGAGGCGGTCCGTGCCGCCGAGGCGAGCTTCTCGCGAGAGGAGCGCCAGCGCAGCTCCGTCTACACGACGGCGGAGACCGTTCTCGCCGCCTATGCCGACCCGCTCGTCGTGAGGAGCTGCGAGCGTCACGAGCTCGACCCGGCGGCGCTGCTCGACGGCGGGCGGCACACCGCGTACCTCGTCGCGCCGTCGCACGAGCAGGAGCGCCTCCAGTCGGTGTTCGTGGCGCTGGTGCGCCAGGTCGTCGAAGAGGCGCTCACGGCGGCCTCGCGCCTCGGACGGCCGCTCGACCCCCCGCTCCTCATCGTCCTCGACGAAGCGGCGAACGTCGCGCCCCTCGCCTCGCTCGACGTCCTCGCCGCGACGGCTGCCTCCCACGGCGTGCAGCTCGTCACCGTCTGGCAGGACCTCGCGCAGGTGGAGGCCCGCTTCGGAGCGCGCGCCTCGACGGTCGTGAACAACCACCGGGCGAAGCTCTACTGCCCCGGCATCGCCGACCCCTCGACGCTCGAGCAGGCGAGCCGGCTCATCGGCGACGAGGAGCACGCCGTCATGTCCACGACGCGCGACGCCGAGGGAAGGTTGAGCACGACCGAGGCCGTCGGGACCCGGCGGCTCGCTCCGGCCGAGGCGCTGCGCTGCCTCGCTCCCGGCGAGGCGATCCTGCTCTACGGGCACCTCCCGCCGGCCCGGCTCTCCCTGCGGCCCTTCTACGCCGACAGGGTGCTGCGGCGCCTCGCCGCCAGCGGCTGAGCGTCCACCCGGGCGCAGGACGAACGGCTGCGGCGGGAGGCGGGCGCGACCCGTAAGGATTCACCTCGGCGTCACCGAGTCGTCACGTTCTGTTTCTTTGCAGTTCAGGTCGCACAGCTACGGTCGGCCCGCGTATGGGACTCACCGGCCACCCGGAGGAGCGCGTCGCGACCATGACCGAGGAGGGGCGATCCGTCGGCGCTTCCCTCGCCGGCTCGGCGGCGCTGGCCTCCCCCGGCGGAGCGCGCATCGTCATGGCTGCGAAGGACGTGCGGCTCGGCTTCGGGTCGACGACGGTGATGGAGGACATCACCGTCGACATGCCCGCCGGCTCGATCACCGCGCTCGTCGGACCGTCGGGCTCTGGCAAGACGACCTTCCTCCGTGCGCTCAACCGGATGAACGACCGGGTGCGCGGCTACTGGCGGGAGGGGCTGATCCTCCTCGAGGGCCAGGACATCCACGGCCGCGACGTCGACCCGCTCGTGCTGCGCCGCCGGGTCGGCATGGTCTTCCAGCGGCCGAACCCGTTCCCGATGTCGATCTCCGACAACGTCGTCGCCGGCGTGCGGGCGCACCGCATGGCAAAGCGCTCGGAGCTCAGGGACATCGCCGAGACGAAGCTCGCCGAGGTCGGCCTGTGGAGCGCCGTCGCCGACCGCATGCACGACTCCCCCTTCCGGCTCTCCGGCGGCCAGCAGCAGCTGCTCTGCCTCGCCCGCGCGCTCGCCATCGAGCCCGAGGTGCTGCTGCTCGACGAGCCGACCTCCTCCCTCGACCCCCGCTCGACAGAGGCGGTAGAGGAGCTCGTTCGCCGACTCACCCCGGCGCGCACGGTGATCATCGTCACCCACAACCTTGCCCAGGCGCGCCGGCTCTCGGACTACACGATCTTCTTCTACCAGGGCCATCTCGTCGAGGTCGGTCCGACGGCCGAGCTGTTCGAGCGGCCGATGAGAGCCGAGACGGCCCGCTACCTCGGTGGCGAGGCCGACCCGGGCGCCGCGCGCTGAGGCGTGCCGGCGCGACAGCAACGGGGGCGCCCGAGACGGACGGGTGCCCGCGCGCAACTGCCCACCCGACACCCGCGCCAGCGGGCAAGGCACAAGGAGCAATGGCTGAGATGCAACTAGCCGGACCGACACACGCGAAGGCCGCCGCACGGCGGGCCGCGCGGCGGGCCAGGGGAGCCGCCGTGACGATGGGGGCGGCGGCGCTCGCCGGGACGCTCGCGCTCACCGGCGTGACGACCTCGCTCGCCAGCGCCTCGACCGCCCGTGCGACATCGAGCGGATCAGGACTCTCCTACCCGGCGGTCGAGAAGGAGCTGACCGCCATCGAGACCCCGCCGAGCTCGAAGGTCGCACTCCTCGAGACCGGCTCGACGCTGCTCTACCCGCTGATCAGTAAGTGGGCGGCGGTGTACGCCAAGCAGCACACGAGCATCTCGGTGACGACGGCCGGCACCGGCTCGGGCACCGGTCAGTCCGAGGCGCTCGACGGGGCGGTGCAGATCGGCGCTTCTGACGCCTACCTGCCGCCGACGGACCCGAAGACGCTCCTCAACATCCCCGTCGACATCTCCGCCCAGCAGATCGACTACAACGTCAAGGGCGTCCCGCAGTCGACGCACCTCAAGCTCGACGGCACCCTCCTCAACAACATCTACGCGGGGAAGGTCACCAACTGGGACTCGAGCGCGATCAAGGCTCTCAACCCCGGCGTCAAGCTCCCGGACCAGACGATCGTCCCGCTGCACCGCTCCGACGGCAGCGGCGACACGTTCCTGTTCACCTCCTACCAGGACTTCCAGGACCCGAAGGGCTGGGTCGCGAGCCAGGGCGGTCCGAACACCTCGGTGCAGTGGCCGAGCAACCCGGCCGCCCTCGCCGAGCTGGGCAACCAGGGGATGGAGACGGGCTGCAAGGCGACGCCGGGCTGCATCGCCTACATCGGGGTGAGCTACCTCAACGAGGCGATCAAGGACAGGCTCGGCTACGCCCAGATCCTCAACGGCGACGGCAACTACGAGCTCCCGACGCACAAGGGGATCGCCGCCGAGGTCGCGTCGTACAGCAGCCTTCCGGCGAGCGCTGCGCTGTCGCTGATCGACTCGAAGGCGGCGTCCGCCAAGGACGGCTACCCGATCGTCAACTTCGAGTACGCCATCGTGAACGAGCACCAGAGGAACGCCGCGACGGCACGGGCCGTGAAGGCGTTCCTCGCCTGGGGCATGGACCCGCGCTACGGCTCGACGGGCAAGATGCTCGGCCCGATCTACTTCCAGGCGCTGTCGCCCGAGGCGATCAACGTCGCGATCGCGCTCCTCGACAAGGTCTCCTAAGGCCGGACCTGAACTAGGCAGGACCTGGTGATCGTGCAGGGAGGCAGCTTCGTGGCCGGTACCACGGGCTGGCGGTCACGAAGCCGCCTCCTCGGCGAGCGGGCGCTGGCGGCGGCGACGGCGGTGACCGCCGTCGTCCCGCTCGGCGCCCTCGTCGCTACCGTCGTGATCCTCGTCGTCGAGGCGCTCCCGGCGATCCGGTTCAACGGGTGGCACTTCCTCGTCGGGAGCGCCTGGCGGCCGGGCGACTACTACGGGGAGCCGGTGCGCACGGGAGGCGTGCTCCACCCCGCCGGCGCCAGCTATGGCGCCTTTCCTTTGGTCATCGGGACGATCGAGTCCTCGGCCATCGCCCTCGTCGTCGCCTTCCCGGTGGCGGTCGGCGCCGCCGTCCTCGTCGTCGAGAAGCTCCCGGCGCGCCTTGCCGGCGCCATCGGCTTCTGCCTCGAGGTCCTGGCCGGGATCCCGAGCGTCGTCTTCGGCCTGTGGGGCGTCCTCGCGTTCGGCCCCTGGCTGGCGCGAGACGTCTACCCGATCCTCGCCCATCTCCCGAACATCCCGCCCTTCGACATCTTTCGCGGAAACGTCGGCCACGGCCTCGGCCTCTTGAGCGGCGGGCTCGTGCTCGCCTGCATGATCGTGCCGATCATCGCCGCGACGACCCGCGACCTGCTGAGGCAGGTGCCTGGGGCGACGAAGGAGGGCGCCGTCGCCCTCGGCATGACGCACGCCGAGTCCTTCCGGGCGGTCCAGGTCCGCTGGGTGCGCACTGGGGTCCTAGGAGCGGTGATCCTCGGGCTTGGCCGCGCCCTCGGCGAGACGATCGCCATCGCCCTCGTGACCGGGAGCGTCCTGCAGAGCGCGACGAACATCTACGGCGGCATGACGACCATCGCGGCGACGATCGTCTCCCTCCTCGATTCCGCCGAAGGCGACCCGACCGGCCTCGCCGTGCGGACGCTCGCCGAGGCCGCGCTCGTCCTCGCGCTGCTGACGCTCGTCGTGAACATCGGGGCGCGGCTCATGGTGCGGCGCTCCGCCCGGGGCGCGGCCCTGCCGATCGGGGCCGGCTTCTGAGAATGTCGTCGGGCACCATCCGCGTCCCCGGGCTCGGCGGGGCAGGCGGCTCAGCCGGTCCCGCCGGCTCCGGCTCGCTCACGATCGCACGGCGGCGGCGCGTCGCCGACCGGGCCCTGTGGTCGGCCTGCGCCCTCGCCCTCGCCCTCGTGGTCGCGCCCGTCGTCTGGGTGCTCGTCGAGGTCGTCAGGGAGGCCGTCCCCGGCTGGCAATGGAGCGTGCTCTGGACGCGCTCGACCGGGGCCGGCGGCGGGCTGTCGAACGCCGTCGTCGGGACGTTTGTCATCATGCTCGGCGTCGGCGTGCTCGCAGGCGGCGTCGGCCTTGGCGCCGGGGTGTACCTGGCCGAGATCGCGCGGCCGAGCTGGCGCACCGCCGTGCTGCGCAGCGCGTCGGAGGTGCTCTCCGGAGTGCCCTCGATCGTGCTCGGCTACGTGGGCTACGAGGCGCTCGTCGTCGGGCTGCACTGGGGCTTCTCGCTGCTCGCCGGGCTGATCGTCCTCTCGGTGCTCGTCGTGCCCTACGTCGCCAAGTCGACCGAGCTCGCCCTCGACCAGGTCCCCCTCGCCTACCGGGAGGGCGGCGAGGCGCTCGGGATGGCGAAGACGCGGGTGCTCCGAACCGTCGTCCTCCGCTCCGCCGTGCCGGGGATCGCCACGGGCATCATCATCGCCCTCGCGATCTCCGTCGGAGAGACGGCGCCGCTCATCTACACGGCGTTCTGGTCGAACGGCTACCCCACCGGTGCCCTGCTCCACCAGCCTGTCGGCTACCTCACGTACGCCACCTGGTCCTTCTACGACGACCCCTCGACGGCGGTGCGCGCCCTCGCCTTCGATGCCTCGCTCCTCCTCGTCGTCGTCGTCCTCGCGCTGATCGCCATCTCGCGCCTCGTCGTCCGGCGCGCGCAGCGCTACTCGCCCGAGCGGGCGCTGGGCGCGGGCCGCCGCCGCGGCGGGCAGGCTGGCGTAGACTGAGGAGCGCGGGGGGGAGAGGAGCGCTAGTGTCCGGTTCCGTGCTCGCAGAGATCTTCGGCCCGGACGGGCTGATCGTCATCGCCGTCGTCGTCGTCGTGCTGCTCTTCGGCGGTTCGCAGCTGCCTAAGCTGGCACGCGGGCTCGGGAGCGCGTCGCACGAGTTCAAGAAGGGGCTCGAGCAGGGCGAGCGCCCGGGGCAGGCGGCACAGGCGGTCGACACCCCGAAGGAGTCGAGCGGCAGCTGACGCACTCGCGCCGGCGCTCGCCGTGAGCGACACCGCGGGGCGCGTCGGGCGGCGGCACGCGTTGCCGCGGCGGCGCGTCGCCTTCAGCTATCACGTGCTCGCCGAGTACGTCGTCGCCGCCGCCCTCATCGCCGGCGGGCTGCGCACCTCGGGGGCGACCCTGCTGCTTCTCGCCTCCGCCGGGATCGCGCTCGTGCTGCTTGCAGCGTGCACACGGAGCCGCCTCGGCGCCTTCCGGGCGCTCTCGCCGCGGGCGCACCACGTCCTCGACCTGGTCCTCGCCGCCCTGCTCGCGCTCTCCCCGGTGCTGTTCCACGCGCAGCTCCACCTCCTCGGCGTCGTGCTCGCCGAGGTCGTCGCGCTCGTCCTCCTGCGCGTCGAGCGGGGCACGACCTATGCCGAGGCACCCCGCGGCGCTCTGCGGCCGGCCCGGGCGGTCGCGTCCCCCGAGCCGGCTGCGAGCGCCATGACCGCGACCACCGCCGGGCGGGCCGGAGCCCCCGCGGCCGGCGGGTCGGGGACGACGTCGGCAGAGGCGACGGCGGCGGTCGCCGCTGCTGCGGGCGCCGCGGCGGCAGCGGCGGGCTCGATCGCCGCGGCGGCCGGGAGGCAGCTCGCCCCCGCCGCCGGCCGAGCGGCGCGCGCCGGTTTCCGGGGCCTCGGGTTTGCCGCCGGGGCGGCTCGCCGGGCGGCGCGTGAGCGCAGCGGCGGCCGGGGGTCCGGCCCGGCAAGCTGAGCCCGGCGCGATCCGGCTCCGCCGGGCTCGCCTGCCGCCGGTTGGCCTGCCTGCCGCCGGTTGACCGACCTGCCGCCGGTTGGCCTGCCTGGCGGGGTGCTCGCTAATCTCAACCGCGTGGCCCCACACGCGGCGCGTCGGCGCGTCCTCCCTGCTCGTCCGGCGACGGGCGGGCCGCCGCCGTCCCGGAGGCGGAGCTCTCGCCGCCGCCTCGTCCCCGTGCTCGCCGTCGCCGGCGGCGCGCTCGTCCTCGGGGGCTGCAACGCCCCCACCTTCGGCGCCTTCCGGGGCGCGACGACCCAGGGGCACGACGAGTTCAAGCTCTGGGTCGGCATGGTGGTCGCCGGGCTCATCGTCGCCGCGATCGTCTGGGGGCTCATCTTCTTCGCGGTCGCCCGCTACCGGCGCCGCAGCAGCGACCAGATGCCCAAGCAGTTCCACGAGAACTTCCCGCTCGAGGTCGTCTACACGACGGTCCCCGTCCTCATCGTCGCCGGCATCTTCACCTTCACGGTCGTCACGGAGAACGAGATCGACGCCGTCTCGAGCCACCCGGCAGAGATCGTCCACGTGCTCGGCTACCGGTGGGGGTGGCGGTTCAGCTACTACTCGCCCCAGGGGCGCGCCCAGGGCGTGCGGATCGAGACGAGCGCAGCGCCGCGGCTGCTCGCACAGCCGGCGACCTCCAAGCAGTACCCGCAGCTCGTCCTCCCCCTCGGGGAGACGACCCGCGTCGTGCTCAACTCGGCGGACGTGGTCCACGGCTTCTACGTCCCGGAGTTCAACTTCAGCCGCCTCGCGCAGCCCGGCGTGACGAACCGCTTCGACTTCACCCCGACGCGCTCCGGCGTCTTCCGCGGCCAGTGCTCGACCTACTGCGGGCTCTACCACTCCGAGATGCTGTTCAGCGTGAGAGTCGAGCCGGCCTCGAAGTTCTCGTCGTGGCTCGCCTCTGAGCAGTCGAGCCAGGCGGTCGCCGGCGGCCCGGTGGCGGCGAAGACCGCTGCGGCGACGAGAACGCTCGCGGCCGGTGGAGGGGCGGGAGCGGCCCTGGGGACCGGTGGCGAGGCGTCGAGCGCGGAGCGAGGAGCGGCGTCATGACGTTGATCGCGGAGCGGCCGGCGCTCGTCGGGCACCCGGAGGAGGAGCACGGCCCGACGGGGATCCTGAAGTGGATCACCT